>NZ_DDCJ01000039.1:0-57359 GCF_002335285.1 Thalassolituus sp. UBA2009 | reverse complement strand
ATTCCGATCAGGGCGCTCAATATACAAGCCTGAAATATCGGCAACAGCTCTGTTGTTACAGGATGCAGCAGAGTATGAGTCGCCGCGGAAACTGCTGGGATAATGCGCCGATGGAGCGTTTATTCCGAAGTCTGAAAACCGAGTGGATACCGGATAAGGGGTATCGTTCGGTGATGGAAGCAAAAATGGATGTGGGCCGGTATCTGATGCATTACTACAACAGCTACAGGCCACACAGTGCTAACAATGGGCTGAGCCCATCGGCAGCCGAAGAATTACTTAAGACCGTGTCCGGAATTAGTTGACCACTACAACCTTACCCGCTGTTGCATATGGAGCTGACAGCCGTTTAACGGACGGAAACATAAGATAAGGACATTGCTATGAGTGAACCGGTCATGTGGGTTCGTAATCTTTATACTGGCGCCGGTGGTGGTGCGTATTCCGGCCCCGGCGGAGGCATGTATCGCGGTCCCGGAGGGGGCGCATCTGTCGGTCCAGGCGGCGGCCTGTACCGCGGACCGGGCGGCGGAGCTTATAAAGGCCCTGGTGGTGGATTGTATATCGGGCCTGGTGGTGGTGCTTATGCTGGCCCCGGGGGCGGTTTATATACGGGGCCTGGCGGTGGTTTATACACTGGCCCGGGCGGTGGCCTCTATACCGGTCCGGGCGGGGGAATGTACACCGGCGCGGACCCGAATCCATTTATGGCTCATTTTCCTCCATGGCCTGTTTTTGCCCGTGAGCTCAGGGCGATGGGCAAACACCGGGAGGCGGAATTAATTGAAAAAGCGTTGCGGCGTACGGGGGGAAGGTAAGCAGATGATAACGTGGCCTGTACGATATGCAGCTCAATTGTTTTACTATTTCCGCTCTGGTTTTGAAGAGAGCCAAATAACTTTCGACGTTTATCAGGATTTTTTTGTTGGCAGGGGGCGGGTTTGATTGATATCTGATTCCCCCAAGCCTTATCAGGCTGTCAGTATTTTTCTGAGAGCCTGGCAGTATGAGATCCGGTAATTCATAAAGCCCATTAGTACATCATTTAGTATCTTTTTAGTACGCTAAGCTCATCAAGCACCGTAACACTTCCACACTTACGTCCCAGATATTCTAGTTCACTGTTTGTATAACTACGCGGAAAGGTATTAATGAAAACAAACTTACCATCAATGAGTGTAACAACATCAGCCCCCTTTGCGGATGATGATACATCCCCTCTAAAACTTATCGTTCCTTTGACACCTTCGCAGGAATAAAAGAGAAGATTTAGGCTACCATAGAAGGCCAAAGCCACGTATAGAGATAGAAAGGCAAAAAACCATACCCAACAAACATCTTCGTAAGGGAGTAAGACTTCAAATAAGGCGTAACTGCAACACAGGAAAATATACAAAAAAAGACCGCAGAAGCTAACAAGCCCCAAACATTAGCGGTTATATAATCTTCACAAAACCAGCAAATAATTATTAAAACACAGAGAGCGTTCATGTATACCACTGAAACACTTTTCATTTAAAAACCACCAATACTTATGTCGCTCATGCCAGTATCATCTAATGAAGTCATATTAAAATTCAGCTCCTCTGAAGGTCTGTAATCAGCCTGATCTTTAAGCGCCTCCTGTATGCTCTTTATAAGCTTTGATGTGAAGCACTATGTGTTTGAATAGTATAGTGGTCAAATAAATCTGGCCAGCCTTCTTTATGGGCATTACTGTCCTTTTGGTGTTTGCAACTTGCGTTGTTTCCGCAATCGTAGAACTCAGTTCTCAAGGGTGGATTTTCCGGCACCTGAGCTGAATACCGATATGGTCTACTAGCAGTTGAGTCAATGCGAGTTTAAATTCGCGGCTGAGCTGTCTTCGGTTTCGCGCTAGCTGTACGTTTTTGGGAAAATGTCACCCATCGCCAGGTTGCCAAATAAATTAGGCCATTACCCAGAAAGAGAAACCGTCAGATATAGTCAATCATAATCCGGCTCCACATATCCTCCGCTAACAATGCAATCTTCTCGTTGTCCGTAGGAAAGGCTGGTCCCTCTCTGAAGGCGCCGCCAAATTTTCTCTCCAGCTCTGTTTTGTTGTGCAGGATGGCGCTCTTCAGCAAGAGATGTATCTGTGCTTTAAGCTGGTCTTTTGCCGGAATTTCATACCAGCCGATATTCTCCGTTTCGTAAAAACGGACAATGCTGTGCGCACGATAGGCTTTGCCTTTGGTTTTAAAATCGCAAGTCAGGCGGAATTGTATTTCAACATTTTTGCCATCGTCATCGGGCTGATCACAGATCACAAAGGCCATCTCGCCTTTGATGGCGGGTGACGAGCGCGCAGGCAATGATTCGGTGATGATGCTGCAATCAGACGGTTGTACATAGGCTTTATTGCCCAGAGAAAGAGCAATATTGTTGGTCTCACGACAGTCGTAATCGTTGACACATACTTTATTGCCAGCGCGCTGGACAAAGCGGTCACAGGCACTCGGGGCGTCATCAGGGAAGGTGCTGCTGTCGCAGGCTCTGTTCAGTATCTGCCACTGCAGACCAAGGTAAATCGCCTGATGCTGATGCAGATTGCTGTTACGCAGGGAAAAACTCTTGCTGGCAAGTGCTTCTGCCTCGGTGGGAAAAGCATCGGATATAAAATGTTCCTGATTAAAACAGTAACTGGCAATAAAAGCCTGCTCATGCTCATCGAAGGTAATCACTGCATGCCCGATATCAATGGCGTCAAAGACAAAGAAATGCTGCCGCCAGCCAGCGCTGTTGCTGAATGTTGATGGGGTATTGTTGCGGCTCAGCAGCGTGTTGCTCCAGCGTTGCAGGGTATCTTCCAGTGATGTCCTGATATCGGGTGTAACGTCCATATTCCGGCTCGGTGATGACTTGGCCCGCCAGTATAACGTCCGCCAATGGTGTTATGAATAGGGAACATAATAAGGAGGGGCGGGAGAACGCGGCAGGAAGGACAGTTTTCTTATGACTGGCAGGGCTGAGCAGAGGGTTCCTCAGGAGCACTTCAAAAAGCAAACAAGACTCCGCGCCTAAAAACTGGATAATAGCGCTCATTCTGATCCGGGCAGGCTGAACGCCCGGTTGCAACCCGCTTATTCTGGTATTCCCGCATGCAAATTAAGGTCAATTTTCTCGACAACCTCCGTCTGGAAGCCAAATTCGACGACTTTACCGTGGTGGCTGATCAGCCGATCCGCTACAAGGGAGACGGTTCCGCACCGGGACCGTTTGATTACTTTCTGGCCTCTTCAGCCTTGTGTGCGGCCTATTTCGTTAAGCTGTACTGCCAGACCCGTGATATCCCGACTGAGAATATCCGCCTGTCGCAGAACAATATCGTCGATCCGGAAAACCGTTATAACCAGATCTTCAAGATTCAGGTCGAGCTGCCGGAAGATATCTCCGAGAAAGACCGTCAGGGGATTCTGCGCTCCATTGACCGCTGTACGGTTAAAAAGGTTGTACAAACCGGCCCGGAGTTTGTCATTGAGGTGGTCGACAACCTCGACGAAGACGCACAGGCGCTGTTGATGACACTGCCGGCCGATAATGCGGCGACCTATATTCCGGGCAAGGATTTACCACTGGAGCAGACCATTGCCAATATGTCGGGTAAGCTGGCCGATCTGGGCATGAAAATCGAGATCGCTTCCTGGCGCAATATCGTGCCGAATGTCTGGTCGTTGCATATCCGTGATGCCGATTCGCAGATGTGTTTTACCAATGGTAAAGGCTCCAGCAAAGAAAGTGCGCTGGCCTCGGCGCTGGGCGAATTTCTTGAACGCCTGAACTGCAATTTCTTTTATAACGATCAGTTTTTTGGCGAAGAGATCGCTAACGCCGATTTTGTTCATTACCCGCAGGAGCGCTGGTTTAAACCCGGCCCGAACGATGAACTGCCGCAGGACATTCTCGATGAATACTGTCTGGATATTTATAACCCGGATGGCGAACTGTGTGGCTCACACTTGTACGATACGAACTCGGGCAATGTTGAACGCGGTATCTGCTCGCTGCCCTATGTGCGTCAGTCTGACGGCGAAACGGTCTATTTCCCCTCTAATCTGATTGAAAACCTGTTTCTCAGTAACGGCATGAGTGCCGGTAACACCCTGGCTGAAGCACAGGTACAGTGTCTGTCCGAAATTTTTGAACGCGCGGTAAAACGCGAAATTCTGGAAAATGGAATCGCGCTGCCGGATGTTCCGCAGGACGTGCTGGCGAAATATCCGGGTATTGTTGCCGGTATTCAGGGATTGGAAGAGCAGGGCTTTCCGGTTCTGGTAAAAGATGCCTCCCTTGGCGGCCGTTTCCCGGTCATGTGCGTCACCCTGATGAACCCGCGTACCGGCGGTGTGTTTGCTTCTTTTGGCGCCCACCCGAGTTTTGAAGTAGCACTGGAGCGGAGCCTGACCGAATTATTACAGGGCCGCAGTTTTGAAGGCTTAAATGATCTGCCGCAGCCAACCTTTGAAAGCCAGGCCGTGCAGGAGCCGAATAATTTCGTTGAGCACTTTATTGATTCAACCGGGTTGGTGTCCTGGCGCTTTTTCAGTGCCAAAGCCGATGTCGATTTTGTTGAATGGGATTTTTCTGCCAATAACGAAAAATCCAACGAAGAAGAGGCGGCCAACCTGTTCGCCATTCTGGAAAAACTCGGGTTGGAAAGCTATATGGCGGTGTATGACGATTTAGGCGTTAATGCCTGCCGGATTCTGGTGCCAGGGTATTCTGAAGTGTATCCGGTGGAAGACCTGATCTGGGATAACACCAATAAAGCGCTGTATTTCCGCGAAGATATTCTTAACCTGCACAGCCTTGATGATGAGCAACTGGAAGATCTGGCTGAGCGTCTGGAAGAAAGCGGTCTGGATAACTACACCGATATTATCACCCTGATCGGCGTTGAATTTGACGACAACACCGTCTGGGGGCAGCTCACCATTCTGGAACTGAAACTGCTGATTTATCTGGCACTGGATCGTCTGGAAGAAGCGAAAGAGCTGACCGAAACCTTCCTGCAGTTTAACGACAATACGGTTGAGCGCGGGCTGTTTTATCAGGCGCTGAACGTGATGCTGGAAGTGGTGCTTGATGACGAACTGGAGCCTGAAGACTACATCGGCAATTTCCGCCGTATGTACGGTAACGAGCGTATGGATGCTGTTGTCGGTTCCATTGAACGCAGTGTGCGTTTTTACGGCTTAACACCAACCAACATGCAGCTGGAAGGGCTGGATAAACACCTGCGTCTGATTGCCAGCTACAAAAAGCTGCATGTCGCGCGGGCTGCAGCGGCGGGGCTTAATTAAGCACGAGTCATTACGCTTATATTTATTAATGCCAGACGAAAGCCCTGCAGAGCAGGGCTTTTTTATATCCTCAGGCTACTGCCTGTGCATTCAGCTCAGCCTGCAGTTCTTTATTACTGCGTGCCATCGCTGCCACTTCCCCGACAATAATCAGCCCCGGACCATCGCTCTCGCTTTTCAGATAACGTTCGGCCAGATACGCAAGATCCATCAGTACGCCTTTAAAAACCTGTTGGTTGGCTAACGTGCCGTTGGTGATTAAAGCCACCGGGGTGGATTCGTGCAGGCCTTCCTGCAGCAGTTGGGCGGTAATCGGCCCGGCCTGGCGCAGGCCCATATAAAATACCCGGGTTGGATTCTGGCACGGAGAAAATTCGTTAAATTTGCTATGACCGGAATGCAGTACCAGCGCATTGCCATAATCGCGGTGGGTGAGGGGAATACCGGCTGCCGCGGCACAGCCTCCGGCGGCGGTAATGCCGGGGACAATATCCACTTCCACGCCGCGCTGTTGCAGGTATTCCATTTCTTCGCCGCCGCGACCAAAAATAAAAGGATCGCCGCCTTTTAAACGTACCACGCGCTGGTATTTTCCGGCAGCCGATAACAAGGCTTTATTAATATCCTGCTGCGTCATTTTATGCGCGCCGCAACGTTTACCGGTATGGATACGTGCACACTGGCGCGGCAGCAGGGCGAGAATATCGTCAGAAATCAGGCTGTCGTACAGCACCACGTCGGCCTCGGCGATGACCCGCATGGCTTTTAAGGTCAGCAATTCCGGATCGCCCGGACCGGCGCCGACCAGCCAGACTTTTCCTGAACCTTTCTGCTCTTTGCTGCCTGGTGGATTGGTCAGTTTGGATGCATGCAAAGAGGACGCACGTTTTACCGGATTTTTTGCCTGTATTGTCATCATTATAATTCCACTGCAGTGCAGGCCGCGTCGCTGAACAGGGCTGCAGGTTGTGTATCGCTACCGGCGCTGTGGCTGGCCAGCAGGGTTTTTAACTCGGGAATGCAGGAGCCGCAATTGGTGCCGCAACGCAGAGCCTTGCCTAGTGCGTCACTGCTGTCGCAACCGTTATTAATGGCCTGAATAATCTGTTTTTCACCGATCTGGAAGCAGGAGCACACAATAGCGCCATGATCCGGGGCATCAGCCGGTTGGCCGGCAAGCAGAGCACGGCGCTGCTGGCTGCTCAGTTCGCTCTGGGCAAAGCATTCGGTCAGCCACTGACGGTTACTGAACTGCAGATCTTTATGAACAAAAATGACGGCTTCAAGCTGGTTATTAACAATCAGAACATGGCGGTAATGTTGCTGAGCGGGGTCGCTCAGCGTTAACCACTGGCCTTTTAACGGTTGGTCCGGCAGCCGCTGACGCAGAGCATCGACAAACTGGCCGGCATCGCCCTGACCGGCCACTTCGTAGTACATGCCAGGATTATGGATGTCGTCGCCAAACACACCGCAGGCCCAGTAAGCGCAATCCGGCGTGCCGATATCACGGCGGCTTAACACAAAGCCCTGCCACCCGGGGCGGAAAGGCTCGGCATTAACCGCACTGTATTTCAGTTCCGGCTGACCGGAGATAGCGTCCACGCTGTTGTCTGTCAGGGTACCCATGCGTGCGGCACTGGCGTAACGGCTGGTCCAGTGCATGGGTACAAATATTTCGCCGGTGCGTTGGTTATCACTGATATGGGCACGCAGCAGCAGGCTGCCACGGGGGTTGAATATCCGTACCAGTGAGCCGTCTTCAATCCCGCGCAGGGCGGCATCCTGCGGGTGAATATCGGCGTATGGTTCGCTGATATGCTGTGCCAGCCTCGGTGCTTTACCGGTGCGGGTCATGGTGTGCCAGTGATCGCGTACACGGCCGGTGTTCATAATCAGATCGCCGCCAGTGCGGGGGACTGGCAGTTCGGGGGCAACGGCAATAAAGCGTGCTTTACCGTTATCGGTATAGAAGCGACGGTCATCAAAAAAGCGCTGACGCCCCTGCGGATATTGCGCATTCACCGGCCACTGTACCGGTGCCATGGCGTCGTATTGCGCGCGGCTCATACAGCTTAATCCGCTTAAATCAAAATCACGGCTGCCGTTATTTTCAAATGCCGAGAGTCTCGCATGTTCGTCAAAAATATCGGCCGGATGGCTGTAGTTAAATGCATCTGCATGACCCAGGGCATGGGCCACCTGGGTGATAATCCACCAGTCGGGCATGGCTTCACCCGGTGGCGGCAGAAAACCGCGCTGACGTGAAATCCGGCGTTCGGAGTTGGTGACGGTGCCGTTTTTTTCGCCCCAGCTGGCTGCTGGCAGCAATACATGGGCAGCGGCAGCAGTATCGGTATCGGCCATGCAATCGGAAACCACCACCAGTTCGCAGTGTTTGAGTGCTTCTTTTACATCGTCGGCATCGGGCATGCTGACCAGCGGGTTGGTGGACATAATCCACAGAAATTTGATCTCGCCGCGTTTAACTGCCTGAAACAGGTCAACGGCTTTCAGGCCCGGACGTTCGGCCAGATTGGGTGCCTGCCAGAAGCGCCGTACCCGGTCGCGCTCGGCAGCGGAAAAATCCATATGCGCAGCCAGCTGATTAGCCAGTCCGCCCACTTCACGGCCGCCCATAGCATTGGGCTGACCGGTAATGGAAAAGGGCGTGGCGCCGGGTTTACCAATACGGCCGGTGGCTAAATGCACATTGATGATGGCATTGCCTTTATCGGTGCCGGTCGCGCTCTGGTTAATACCCTGAGAATAAAAAGTAACCGTGCGTGGGGTATCGGCAAACCAATGAAAGAACTGCGCCAGATCTGAGGCTTCTATATCCAGCTGGCCGGCAACGTCTTTCAGGCTGCGGCATTGTTGCCGTGCGGCCTCCAGCGCGCTGCCAAAACCTTCGGTATGCAGGGCGATAAAATCGTGGTCGAGGTTATTGGTTTCACCGAGATACGCCAGCAGGGCGGTAAACAGAAAAGCATCGCTGCCGGGACGGATAGCCAGATGCAGATCGGCGAGATCACAGGTGGCGGTGCGGCGCGGATCAATCACCACCACTTTCATATCCGGGTTGGCTTTTTTCGCGGCCACCATGCGTTGATACAAAACGGGGTGGGCCCATGCCGCATTGGAGCCGGTCAGCACCAGCAGGTCGGCCTGCTCTAAATCTTCGTAGCAGCCGGGTACGGTGTCGGAGCCAAACGCACGCTTATAGGAGGCAACGGCCGAGGCCATGCACAGACGGGAGTTGGTATCCATATTGGCGCTGCCGATAAAGCCCTTCATCAGCTTATTGGCAACGTAATAATCTTCGGTCAGCAGCTGGCCGGAGCCATAAAAGGCCACAGCATCCGGCCCATGGGTATGAATCACTTGCTGAATTTTATCGGCAATAAGGTTGATGGCCTGGCTCCAGCTGCTGCGCTGGCCGTTCATGAGCGGATACATCAGGCGGCCGTTATGGCTGATGGTTTCATGCAGCGCTGAACCTTTTACGCACAAGCGGCCGAAGTTAGACGGATGGCGGCTGTCTCCGGCGACCGGTAACAGCTGTCCATTCTGCTGGCTGATATCAACGCCACAGCCAACACCGCAGTAAGGGCAGGTGGTCTGCGTTTGCTGTGTGGCGGTTAACGGCGTTGCTGTCTGCTCAATGGCGCTCATCGGCAATCCACTCTGAAAAATCCCAAAAAAAAGCGCCCACAGGTTTTTACCTGTGAGCGCCAATGCTCATTCTGCACAACATACGTTTCGTCGCGACAGGCCTTGTAAGCGCTGTGTATGACGGTTGGCATCTGCGTTGATGCCGGAAACGGCCTGATAGTGGCAGCTTCGTTATTCAAGACAATTCAAGATAAGTGCCAATCCTGCGGGCAAACCTGAAAAATAACAGCAAAGGCGCAGAATGGATCATCCGTGCGGGGCGGCACAGTATTCCGTCGGCCGGTATTGATTCGGCAAAGAATAAAAATGCGTTTTAGCGGAGCGCGGATTGGTCTTTATGACTCAAATTGGTGCGAAGGTGCCTGTGATTTAGCAGGCACTGCCTGAGTTTGCGCTATAAGCAGGCAGAATCGTTGCTACACTCTGAAGATCGGCTCCAGGTGTGCCGGATCAATTTGTACAGAAAGGCCCGGTATGCGATGACTGACGAAATAAATAACCCCGGAATAAAGCGACTGCTCGCCGAAATCCCTTTGCTGAATCGCCGTATTCAGCACTATCAGCCGGGTATGCCGATCACCATTCTGGCGTTCGGTACTGGTACTGTACCGCCATCTCTGGCAGAAAAAATCCGTGCGGCGGGTTACCGGCTGAAAGAAGTGGAATCCATATCGCACCTGCTGCATCACGAAGGTAATAACACCTGCGCCCTGATTGTTAATCTTGATTCTCTTAACGATAAGCAGCAGCAGCGTGTACTGCAGCTGGCGCAGAAGAATCTGCATCTGCCGGTGCTGGCCATCAGCACCGCCAGCGGACTGGAAGAACGCATTATTGCCATCCGCATGGGGGCTCAGGCTTTTATTACCACGCCGGTTAATGATGATCAGGTTCTGGCGGAGATTAATGCCCTGACCGAACGTTATGAACGCGACCCTTATCAGGTTCTGATTGTTGATGATCAGCCTTCTGTCGCCGAGTTTCTTTCCTCCACTCTGCAGGATGCGGGCTTTCATACCTATGTGATTACCCAGCCAATGAGTGAGCTGATGCCGTATCTGCAGAATCATATTCCTGATCTGATTCTGCTCGATTTGTATATGCCCGGTATCAGTGGTCAGGAGCTGGCGGGGGTAATCCGCCAGCAGGATAATCTGATCAGCGTGCCTATTGTTTTCCTGTCCAACGAAATCAGCCCCAAAGTTCAGGTGCAGGCCATGTGTACCGGCGCCGATGTCTTTTTAAGCAAACCGGTGCAGCCGGTTGACCTGTTGTTTGCCGTAGAATCGCGAATCCGCCGCGGCCGTATGGTACGTAATCTGGTGACCCGTGATTCACTGACCGCGCTGCTGAACCGGCGTGAATCGATGCGCCGCCTGCAGGAAGAGGTGCTGCGCTGTCAGCGTTATGGCAATAAACTGTGCGTTGCGCTGCTCGACCTGGACCGTTTTAAGCGTATTAACGATACCTATGGCCATGCCGTCGGTGATCGTGTCATCAAACATTTTTCTTTGCAGTTAAAAAACAGCCTGCGTGACGGCGATATTATTGGCCGTATTGGTGGGGAAGAATTTATGGTGGTGCTGCCGGAAACGACGCTGGCGGTTGCCCGGCGGACTTTTGAACGCCTGGCCGAAGAACTGCGCGAGAACCCGTTCAGTGATTTTTCCTATACATTTTCCGGCGGGCTGGTACGTTGCTTACCCGGCGTTATGGAAGATGCCCTGCTGGAGCAGGCGGACGTGGCATTATATGAAGCCAAAGCCGCTGGTCGTGATCAGGTTGTGTGTGTTGAGCAGCCGGCGGCATCCGGACACGGATAAAAAAGCCACACGCGGAATGTCCAGGGTCTGTTTAATTAGTATTAACAGGCCCTGGCACCCGGTGTGGCGAGTGCGCGAATCCGCTTCACAGAGTGAGCGTTTAACGGCCTGAGCATCGCAGGAATCCAATCTCAGCGCAGCCCCTTCTGTTACTCTTGCCTGCCAATCATGTCATTGTTTCTATGCTTGTCTCATACCCAGCCTATGGCTTTACCTCTTTTGCACTTTTTTATTCCGGCTTGTCTTTCACTGGTGCCGTTGTCTGGCATCTGAACGGTGCGGCGGCGGATCTTTTTGTGCAACCCTTACCGTAAATCTTCGTCCGGGATCATTATTGCCCTTAATAAGGGCAGGTTACGGTTTATCCGATATTTTCTGGTGCACTTTCCCTGCATAAAACCCGATCCGGCGCCATAAACAGGCTGTTGATTGCTGAAAACAGGGCAAATTTATTCTTTGGCATTCATGTTGCTAAACCCCTTGTGATGTTTTTGCACTGCAACGGCGTGGTGTGAAAATAGAGCAACGATGCAAATACAGGAGAAATCAGATTATGACCCGATAGCGAGGCCATCCCATGAGCAAAAAGCGTATTATCGTCGTTGGCAACGGCATGGTTGGACACAACTTTATCAACACTCTTGCCACCTCCGAACATTCCTCCGAATTTGAACTCGTTACCTTCTCAGAAGAACCGCGTCTGGCTTATGACCGGGTACAGCTGAGCAAATACTTTTCCGGCTATACCGCCGCTGATCTGGCACTGACCACAGCAGATGATTATGAACGTCAGGGCGTGGTATTTACCCTGAACGATAAAGTCGTGGCCATTAACAGCCATGAAAAAACCATCACCACCGCCAGTGGCCGTAAAGAAGGTTACGACAAGCTGGTACTGGCAACCGGTTCTTACCCCTTTGTTCCGCCGATTCCGGGCAAAGACCAGGATCACTGTCTGGTTTACCGTACTATTGAAGATCTTGAAGCTATTTCTGCCTCGGCCGCCGTGAGTAAAACCGGTGTTGTTGTGGGGGGCGGACTGTTGGGGCTGGAAGCCGCAAACGCGTTAAAGCAGGCCGGGCTGGAAACCCATGTCGTGGAATTTGCGCCGCGTTTAATGGCCGTACAGCTGGATGAAGGCGGCGGTAAATTACTGCGCCGTAAAATCGAAGATCTGGGCGTTACTGTTCATACCGAAAAAAATACCAAAGAAATTGTTGCCGGGCAGGAATGCCGCTATCGCATGAATTTTGCCGATGGCAGTTTTCTGGAAACCGATATGATTCTGTTCTCTGCCGGTATCCGTCCGCAGGATGAACTGGCGCGTCAGTTCGGACTGGATCTGGGTGAACGTGGCGGTATTGTTATTAACGATTACTGTCAGACCTCAGACGAGGATATTTATGCCATTGGTGAATGCGCACTGTGGGATAACAAAATTTTCGGTCTGGTTGCTCCCGGCTATCAGATGGCCAAAGTCAGTGCCGCACATATTGTCAGTTCGTTAATTACCCACGAAGAACCGGCACTGGCCTTTAAAGGTGCCGATATGAGCACCAAACTTAAATTGCTGGGCGTTGACGTTGCCTCCATCGGTGATGCACACGGACATACTGCCGGCAGTCAGAGTTATGTATTTAATGACGATATTGCCGAAGTCTATAAACGCCTGATTGTTTCTGCCGATGGTAAAAAATTGTTGGGTGCGGTGCTGGTGGGTGAGGCTGAGGCTTACGGTACGCTGTTGCAGTTAATGCTGAACGATATGGATATTCCCGGTAACCCGGCGGCACTGATTCTGCCAGCGGTGGATGGTGAAGCCTCCGCCGGACTGGGCGTTGCTGCCTTACCGGAAACGGCTCAGATCTGTTCCTGTTTTGATGTTACCAAAGGTGATCTGGCGGCAGCGGTGCAGGGCGGTTGTTGCACCATGGGGGATATTAAAGACGCGACCAAAGCCTCGACCGGCTGTGGTGGTTGTTCTGCGCTGGTGAAGCAGGTGATGGATGCTGAGCTGGTGGCTCTTGGTGTTGAGGTTAATAACAATCTGTGCGAACACTTTGCTTATACCCGTGCTGAGCTGGCGGATATTATCCGTGTTAAAGGCTACACCACCTTTGCTCAGGTATTGCAGGGGCACGGTAAAGGCCATGGCTGTGAAATCTGTAAGCCAACGGTCGGTTCTGTACTGGCCTCCTTTCATAACGAATACATTCTGAAAGACGAGCATATCGGTCTGCAGGATACCAACGATATTTTCCTCGGTAATATGCAGAAAGACGGTACTTACTCCATTGTGCCACGTATTGCCGGTGGTGAAATTACCCCGGATAAACTGATCGTGCTGGGTGAAATTGCCAAAGAATACGACCTGTATACCAAAATTACCGGTGGTCAGCGTATCGATTTATTCGGCGCACAATTACATGAACTGCCGCAGATCTGGGAGCGTCTGGTTGCTGCCGGATTTGAAACCGGCCATGCCTACGGTAAATCGCTGCGCACGGTGAAATCCTGTGTTGGCAGTACCTGGTGTCGCTACGGTGTGCTCGACAGTGTGTCGATGGCGATTGCACTGGAGAACCGCTACAAAGGCCTGCGTGCACCACACAAAATTAAGTTTGCCGTATCCGGCTGTACCCGCGAATGTGCGGAGGCACAGAGCAAAGATATCGGTGTTATTGCCACCGAAAAAGGCTGGAACTTATATGTCTGTGGTAATGGCGGTATGCGTCCGCGTCATGCTGATTTATTTGCCACCGAACTGGACGATGAAACCCTGATTAAAACCATCGACCGCGTACTGATGTTTTATGTACGCACCGCCGACCGTCTGCAGCGCACGTCGGTATGGATGGAAAACCTTGAGGGCGGACTGGATTACCTGCGTGAGGTCGTGGTCGACGACAAACTGGGTATCTGCAGCGAACTGGAAGATGCCATGACCCGCGTTGTGAGTACTTACCAGTGTGAATGGAAAACAACACTGGAAAATCCGGAAAAACTCAAACGCTTCCAGCATTTTATTAATGCCGATGAAGATGACAGCAACCTGCTGTATGTGCGCGAGCGTGGTCAGCGCCGTCCGGCAACCGCAACCGAGCGGATTGAACTGGTTAATCTCAGTACAGTACAGGGCTAAGGAGCACATTATGACGTTATCTAATTCCGTAATGAATGAGCAGAATCAGGCTATGAATCAATGGACCACTATCTGTCCGTTAGAAGATATCGCGCCGGATACCGGTGTGTGCGCTCTGTATCAGGGCGAGCAGGTCGCACTTTTCCGGATCGGTGACAGCGATCAGGTGTTTGCCATCAGTAATTACGATCCGCTGGGTGAGGCCAATGTGTTGTCACGCGGTATTGTCGGTTCTGTTGGTGAGCGGCTGGTGGTGGCATCACCCTTATATAAACAGCATT
Organism: Thalassolituus sp. UBA2009; assembly: GCF_002335285.1. Classification (NCBI taxonomy): domain Bacteria; kingdom Pseudomonadati; phylum Pseudomonadota; class Gammaproteobacteria; order Oceanospirillales; family Oceanospirillaceae; genus Thalassolituus; species Thalassolituus sp. UBA2009. Next base: position 43,114 of record NZ_DDCJ01000039.1, on the reverse strand, counting down.
ACGATCTGGCGACCGGCGAGTGTCTGGAGGACAGAGATCTGTTGCTGAAAACCTACCGGGTAAGAGTGGAGCAGCAGCAGGTTCTGCTGGGCTGAGGCTGCATAGCTTCAATTATTGAAACGCTGCCCGGAAACCGGGCAGTGATATTAATTACCGGATGAATTATCTGATGACGGTCGAAAAATTTAATCTGTTTAATTTCAGCGGTAAGATGAAAGTACTTCATCTTAGCTGGATCGCATTTTTTATTACCTTTGTTGTGTGGTTTAACCATGCTCCCATGCTGCAGGCGATTGCCGCCAGTCTGGGGCTGAGCGCTGCGGAAGTTAAAACACTGCTGATTCTTAACGTCGCGCTGACCATTCCGGCACGGGTTATTATTGGCATGCTGACGGATCGTTTTGGTCCACGTATTGTTTACTCGCTATTACTGGCGCTATGTTCAATTCCTTGCTTTATGTTTGCCCTGGCCGATGATTTTACTCAGGCCGCGATTGCCCGCTTTCTGCTGGGCTTTATCGGTGCCGGTTTTGTGATTGGTATCCGTATGGTCAGTGAATGGTTTCCGGCTAACGAGCTGGGAACGGCCGAAGGGATTTACGGTGGTTGGGGTAACTTCGGCTCTGCGGCGGCGGCATTCACCTTGCCGGTTATTGCGCTGTTATTTGGCGGGGACGATGGCTGGCGTTATGCCATTGCTCTGACCGGGGTTCTTAGCCTGCTGTTCAGCGTTATTTATTATCGTAATGTTTCGGATACACCGAAAGGCTCTACCTACTTTAAGCCAAAGCATGTCGGTGCGCTGGAAGTCACCAGTAAAGGCGATTTTTTCTTTCTGCTGGTGATGAAGGTGCCTATGTATGCGGCGCTGGCATTATTGGCATGGAAGCTGTCTCCGGCTGGTGTCAGCATGCTGACCGATACCATGGCAGTGGGGATTTATATAGGCCTGGTGCTGTTGTATCTGTACGATGTCAGCCATGTCTGGAATGTTAATAAAACGGTTTTCAAAGAACCGGTTGCTGAAATTCATCGTTATAAATTCCGTCAGGTGGCGGTGCTGAATATTCTGTATTTTGCCACCTTCGGTTCTGAACTGGCGGTTATTTCCATGCTACCGCTGTTTTTTGCCGAAACCTTTGAACTGACACCGGTTATGGCCGGCATGGTGGCTTCGGCTTATGCTTTTATGAACCTGATGTCACGTCCGGGGGGCGGTTGGTTGTCGGATAAATTCGGCCGTAAGCCAACCCTGCTGATTCTGACCTTGGGTTTGGCCATTGGTTACTGTGCGATGGCAATGGTCGACAGCAGCTGGCCTTTGTGGCTTGCCGTTGTTGCGGCAATGGCCTGTTCGTTCTTTGTTCAGTCCGGAGAAGGTGCTGTATTTGCTGTCGTGCCATTAATCAAACGCCGTCTGACCGGGCAGATTGCTGGTATGACCGGAGCCTACGGCAATGTCGGTGCCGTGACCTATTTAACGGTGTTGTCATTCGTGGATTATTCAACTTTCTTTATGGTGATCGCGGCGACGGCTGTCGTGGGCTTTATTGCTCTGTTGGCCATGGAGGAACCAGCAGGCCATATTGCTGAGGTGCGTGATGATGGTACGGTTGAAATGATTGATGTGAACTCTGCTGCAACGGCGCGCTGAGTTATAAGTATAACGATCGGGCGAACCAGACATACGGTGACAGCAGGTGCTTACCTTCCTTCATCAGTTGTGCCGTGTTTGGATATTTCGCCTATTGCGCTGTTGCGCACTGTGTAAAACGGGACGGATATCAATGAATACCGGGCTACTCTCTCACGTCTTGGTATTCATCATCTGTGCATCGTTTTACACAGGTTTTTTATTGCAGACCGTTGGGTCCTGATGCCTGACTCAGAGACATTTATGCAGACTGACAGAGCATTAAATAAGGAATATGGTCTTGCCACTGAAGGTGACATTATCCGTCGGCCTTCTGCCAAACGCCTGATCGTCACGCTGGGCGGCTACTCTTCTGCAGGTCCGAAAGACGAAAATCAGGATGCTTTTGCCGCTTGTCTTACCACCCAGGAGCATTATAAAGGGGTGGCCCTGTGTGTCGCCGACGGTGTCAGCTGCAGCGAGCATGCGCAGCAGGCAAGCACCACCAGTGTGACGCATTTTCTGCAGGATTATTACAGCACGCCCGACAGCTGGGATGTAAAAACTGCAGCAGGAAGAGTTTTATCGTCACTTAATGCCTGGCTGTATCATCACGGTCAGCAGGCCAGTGCCCGCCATAACAGTCTGGTGACGACCTTCAGTGGGCTGATTTTAAAATCCAATACTGCGCATTTACTGCATGTAGGCGACAGCCGGATTTATCGTCTGCGGGCCGGTATTCTTGAGTTACTGACCCGCGATCATAATCATCAGCAGGGTGGGCGTCAGTACCTTAGCCGGGCGCTGGGAATGGATACCCATCTGGAAGTTGATTATCAGACTCAATCATTGCGGCAGGGCGATGTTTTTGTACTCACCAGCGATGGTGTGCATGGTTTTTTAACCGCCCAGCAATTACAGCAGACACTGAACGGTGCATTGCAGGCCGCGACTGCTAGTCACGGAATCAATCAGCATCAGCTGGAACAATGCAGCAAACAGCTGGTGCAACAGGCTTTGGCTCAGGGCGGTGATGACAATGCAACCTGCTGTCTGCTGGTGGTTGAACAATTACCGCAGACCAATCTTGAGGAAGCACACCGTACTTTGTGTGAGCGGGCTATTCCGCCGGTAATGAAAACAGGCGATAAAATCGACCACTTTCAGATACAGGAAATTCTGTATGCCGGTACGCGCAGCCATGTCTACAGAGTGCGTAATCTGCGCGACCAAAAAGACTATGTATTAAAAGCACCGTCGCTGAATTTTCAGGATGATCTGGTTTATCTAGAGGGCTTCGTGCGCGAGCAATGGGTTGGCAGCCGGGTCGATCACCCGAATATTATGAAGATTTACCCGCCACTGGATAGCAGTCGCTTTCTTTATCATATTTGTGAAAAACTGGATGGCGACAGCCTGCGCCAGTGGTTGCATGACCATCCGGCTCCGTCTGCTGCCGATGTCCGTAAACTGGTCGGGCAATTAATTCATGCACTGCGGGCATTTCAGCGATTGGGCATGGTGCACCGTGATTTAAAGCCTGAAAATGTGCTGGTTGACCGCGATGGCGGTATTAAATTGATTGATTTTGGCACCGTTCAGGTACGCGGCCTGGCAGAAATTAACAGCGCTGTTAAAGAAGAATGCCCGCAGGGATCGGTTAATTATATTGCACCTGAAACCGTTCTTGGCACTACAGGCCTGCACAATGCCAGCCATCAGAGTGACTTATTTTCGCTGGGTGTTATGGTCTATGAGCTGTTCAGCGGTGCGCAGCCTTTTTCTATGGATCAGGTACACCGGCGCGGAGCGAAATCGTTTTCGCAATGGCGTTACACGTCGCTGTTGCAGCATCGTCCGGACTTGCCGCTGTGGCTGGATCTCTGTATTCAGAAAGCCTGTGAACCCAATCCGGCGGAGCGTTATCAGGCTTATTCTGAATTCTGGACCGACCTGCATCAGCCGAATGCTTCGCTGCAGCGGCAATACCGGCAAAAGCCATTGCTGGAGCGTAACCCGTTGCGTTTCTGGCAAATACTCAGTGGGCTTTTACTGCTTGTGATTATTGTACAGGCGCTGATTTTTTCCGGCTGATTCAGGGCCTGTCAATAGGCCCTCCCTGATCGCAAATCAGCGCTTTGCACTTTTCATCGCACACATCACCATCAACACTATCAGCGCGCAAAAAAACAGTTGAGCGACAGTAATACTGTCACGCAGCATCAGGCTGATAAATGCCAGAGTAAAAAACGGCTGCAGCAATTGCAGCTGACTGATTTTGGCGACACCCGCCGTCGCCAGGCTGCGATACCAGAAACGGAAGCCCCATAGTTGGCTGATGAGACCCAGATAGAGCAGGGCGAACATGCTTTCCACAATATTCTGCTGGTTGCTGTGCGCAGCTTCCGTGGCCCACAAACTTCCCCATACCAGCGCAGACAATGGCAAATATAAAACCACCATCCAGCAGATGGTCTGCCAGCCACCGATCATTGCGGCGGCTTTGGCTCCGGCGCTGTAACCCAGACCGCCAAACAGCAGGGTGGCGATCAGAGTCAGCAGATGCTGAGGGGCGAACGCCGGCAATGCACCAATGGTGGTAATGACATAACCGGCGAGCAGGCTGCAGCCGACAACGGAAAAAAACCAGAAGCGTGGCGGATGACGTTCGCCCTGCAGCAGGGTGGCCAGTAACGACGTTACCAGCGGCAGGCCGGCCAGAACCACGCCCATATCAGCGGCAGGTATACGGGTAAGGCTGAGACTCAGTAAATAAGGAAAGCCCAGTACCACACCAACACCGGCCAGCAGCAACCAGGGCAACGCCTGCAGCGGCGGACGTTTCCAGCCATTAATAACGATTACCACCCAGGCTGTCAGGCCCGCGATGACGGCGCGGCTGGCGGCAATAAACTCGGCTGAAAAACTGCCCAGTGCGATCTGTGTCATCGGAATGGTGAGGGCAAACAGCATCACCGCAAACAAGGCCTGATGAACGGCACTGAATACGGGGACCGCGAATTTTCCGGGTTTGCTGTTAGCGGGTAAATTTGTCCTGCTGTCAGGAGGAGAAGGAATGGTCAGAGATGGATTTTGCATACATGGCCTTTGTGCTGAATCGATGGATAACTGATGAATCATCATGCCGTGCTGTGGGTTACGGCAGCAGACGCAGGGCGGGAGAGAAGCAGCAGTACAGTAGTGCTACGATCGGTAACTGTACTGGAATGAATTGGCCAAACTGTATCGGTTGGCGGTACAGTTGTTTCTTTAGAATGCGCTTTGTCAGTGAGTAATTGGCCATGGAGCCTATTCCACGCCGCCGATTCTATGCAGCCGTCAGTGCTCAGGAGTTCATCGTGTTACAACGCCAGACAGAACAACCCCTTTATCAGCAACTGGCTGGCCGGGTGGCGGATGATATCCGTGCCGGAGTGTTTGCGGCCGGCAGCAAAGTACCCAGTGTGCGTAAACTGGCGGGGCAGTACGGCGTGAGTATTTCAACCGTAACCCAGGCTTATGCCTGGCTTGAGGATCAGGGCTGGATTTCGGCCCGGCCACAGTCGGGTTACTTTGTCCGCAGCCATGTGTCGTCTGCTGAGCAGCAGATACCGCCGTTATCGGCCGGTGATAAACCCTGCGCTGTTACCAAGGCTGAATTTATTAATGGCATGCTGGCGAAAATCAATCGTCCGGCCATGATCAATCTTGGTGCTGCGATTCCGCGTCCGGACTGGTTACCGCAGCGGGTGCTGCAGACCCATATTCAGAAAGTCAGTCGTTTTCATTCTGCCGAAGTATTCGATTATTTATTTTCACCCGGTCTGGAAGAGCTGCGTAATCAGGTTGCGGTACGAATGCGCGATGTGAATGTGCGTTGTCAGGCGGATGATATCGTTATTACCCATGGCTGTGCCGAAGCGCTGGCCCTGTGTTTACGGGCAGTTACGAATCCCGGTGATCTGATCGCAGTTGAATCGCCCTGTTATTACGGTTTTTTACAGACCGCCGATATGCTGGGGCTGAAGATTATTGAAATACCCACTGATCCGCAGCAGGGCATGAGTGTCGATGCACTGCAGCTGGCATTACAGCAGTGGCCGGTAAAAGTCATTCAGGTCAGCAGCCGTTATTCCAATCCGACCGGTTGCAGTATGCCGGTAGAGCAACAGAAAAAACTGATGGCGCTGGCCAGTCAGTATCAGGTGCCGGTGATTGAGGATGATGTTTATGGCGAAACAGGGTATCCGGTCGCGCGTGGACAGGCTCAGTCACCGGCTTCGGTGCTGAAAACCTACGATCAGGATGGTCTGGTGCTGTACTGCTCGTCGTTTTCCAAAACGGTCTCGGCAGGCTTGCGTGTGGGCTGGTGCATTCCTGGTCGCTGGTACCGGCAGGTAACAGAACGGCAGACATTTACCACTTTTTCGGCAGCGAGCCTGTCACAATACGCGATGCTGTCGTATCTGCAGAACGGCCACTACGACCGGCATCTGCGTCAGTTCCGGGTGCGTGCCGCCAACAGCATGCAGCGTTTTATTCATGCCATCCGCCAGTATTTTCCACCGGGAACCCGGGTTAGTGAGCCTGCCGGAGGATTTATTCTCTGGGTCTGTTTGCCCGAGGGCGTCAGTGCTATGGATCTGCATTATGAGGCTGCGCAGCGTTCGGTAATTATTATTCCCGGTGATGTGTTTTCCAATACTGAGCATTTTTCCAATTATATCCGCATTAATACGGCTATTACCTGGAGTGAGGATGTGGAAGATGCGATTAAAATACTGGCGCAGCTGGTGAAAAGACAGCAGCAAAAATACAGTGGCAGTGTGGGAGCCTAGTATGAATACCTGGTGGATTCTGGCGATTGCGATTATTGCCGAAGTGATCGCAACCTCAGCGTTAAAAGTCAGCGAAGGTTTTACCCGTTTAATACCCTCGCTGGTGGTAGTGGTTGGCTATTCTATAGCGTTTTATGGTTTGGCCCTGACATTAAAAACCATTCCGGTCGGCGTTGCTTATGCCATCTGGTCGGGCATGGGCATTGTTCTGGTTACCCTGATTGGCTGGTTTTTATTCGATCAGAAACTCGATCCGGCGGCTATTATCGGTATGGTGCTGATTATTACCGGTGTCGTGGTGATGAATGTTTTTTCTGCCAGTAGCGGTCACTGATAATTTTTCAGCACAGTATCAGCAATACGCCTGGCCGAACAATAATGTTGGCCGCAGAGCGGTAACGCTGTCACCCTGTTGCATTAATTCATAATACCAGTGGCTGTCGGCGACATCACCGACACACAGGGCCCCGACGATACGCTCATCGCGCAACAGTATTTTTTTATAAATACCCGCGTGCTCATCCAGCAGTTGCAGAACTTCTGTACTGCTGTCTGCTTCAAACTGACCGATGCTGTGAATATCGACACCGGATACTTTTAATTTGGTTAAATACTCGCGCTCCTGATACGACAACAGAGGATCGGCAGTGCTTAATCTCTGCTGCTGATCGGTTTGATATTGCTGGTGCAGCTGGCGTGCAAGGATGCTGGCCTGTTCCCAGATGGGAGCGACCAGGCCATAGGTGTTGCCGTTAAATTCGCAGCATTCGCCTAGTGCATAAATATGCGGGTGACTGGTACGCATCAATGCATCTACCTGAATCCCCTGGCCACAGCGGATGCCCGCACTTTCTGCCAGTTCTTTATTGGCAATAATACCGGTAGCAAATACCACCAGATCGGTATCCAGCTGTTGCTGAATATGGCGCTCAGCCTGTTCAAACTGAATAGTATTGATGTGCAGCTTTGGCGTATTGCTGCTGCACAATTTAAGCGGGGTGCAGCCGGTGCGCACATCAATACCACGGTTAAGCAATTCTTTTTCCAGTAATGCCGACGCTGTGGCATCCATCTGGCGGTTCATTAACACAGGATTACGGTGCAGCAGGGTTACCTGGATGCCGTGGCTGCGAAGTCCCGTGGCGGCTTCTACACCCAACAATCCGGCACCAATCACGGTAGCGTGTTGTATATCCGGCAAGCGTTCAAACATAGTGTCAACATCGCGCAGACTGCGGAAACCAACAACATTGGTTGCATCTGCACCGGGAATATCAGGCACAAAAGAACGGGACCCGGTGGCTAGTATCAGTGCGTCATAAGCAAAATGGTCGCCACCGGAACAGATAACCTGCTGGGTTAGCGTATCAATGCGTTCAACATTCTGCTTCAGATAAACAGAAATACGCCGGCTCTGATACCACTCTTTATCATGTGGCGTAATGGCATTCAGCGTTGTTTCGCCGGCCAGCAGTGGTGAGAGCATAATGCGATTGTAATGAGCAACAGGCTCGTCGCTCAGTACGTGAATAGCGCTGAACGGATGGTTCTCGCCCAGTTGCTCCAGTACCCGGTTGGCTGCCAGACCATTGCCAATAATCACCAGAATGTTTGTCGCCATGTTCTATCTCCTTCGCTGACAGATGGCGGTACCCGCAGGGCACCGCCGTATCGCTTTTTTAAGGCTTAATCAGAATTTTGCTTCCAGCCACAGCCAGGCTTTGTCGCTGTCGCTACCATTATCTCCGGCGCTGTAGGCGGCGTATTTCAGACCGGCACTGTAATGCTCAGCAAAGCTTCTGGCGGCGAGGAAATTGACTTCGCTGCCTTTATCGTCATTGCCTTCATCGGCACTGTACTCATGGTACATGGCCAGCAATTTGACACCGGCGACGGCACCCGTGGCTTTAATATAGGTATCACTCAGGCCATCGGCGGGAGTTACCAGGAATTTGTCTGCCCAGCCATTAAACGCATGTTTGGTGGCTAACGGGGTCTGGAATCCATAGGCGCCGTCATCACTGCCGAGGGTTTCATTGCCCAGTGCGAGAGTAATGCCGGACAACACCACGCCGCCTTCCAGGGCATAATAACTGGCATCAAAATCATCGCTGGACTGGGTAGCAAATTCTGCGCTGTAGATCAGGCTCAGATCATTGACGGGTGTTTTTCCGGCAAAGCGCGCACCATAGGTATCCAGCTTGGCATCACTGTCGTCATCCTTTAATAAATAGGCGTAACCGGTCAGGTTTCCGGCTTTGAGTCCGGAGTAGGTGGCATTAAGTAAATGGCTGGTAACGTCGGCATCAAATTTACGCAAAATACCGTTAACCTGATCGATGTAAGCGTATTGAAGGTTAACATCGCCGGTTTTATAAGCCGCTTTTACCGCATCAAAAGTTTGTTCATTCTGACGCCAGCCGACATTACCGACGAAGCGGGCATTATCCAGAATAATACGCTGGCGACCGGCTACAAGGCTGAAGCCATCTTTGCTGTAGCTGATCTGAGCACGGTTGATCTCGGTGTTCTCCGGATCGGCAACGGTATCATAATCGGTATTTTCCGGAGCATAGTCGTCGATAGCGGCGCGTACATCTTCAATTTCGTACAGCACTTTAAAGCCGTTAAGATCGGCTGTTTCATAACCCAGGCGAGAGCGCAGAGTGAGTGCCGTGGCAGAGTCTTTATCGGCAGCATCGTCATCATCAACGCTTTCATAGCGCAGGCGAAGATCAATAATGGCGTCACCTTTTTTCAGCATATCAACAGCCGTATCTTCTGCCAGCACACTCTGACTGAAGACAATCTGGCTGATGGCTAAACTCAGGGCAGTAGCTGACAACGTTTTTTTTGTTTGCATCATTCTTTCTCCGGTATTTGATTAAAATCAGGCAGTTTTTAACTGGTTAGCTTTATCCTGATCCGGTGTATGAGCATGGGAATGCCCGGCCGGGGTGTTTATCGCGCGGGTTTCATGATTTTCTTTTATTATTTGGGAACCTGAGACCTGACCATGGGGTTGCGTGGCAGGCAGGCTGTCATCAGTCTTACGCTGTTTTTCATAAAGGAAACTCAGCACCTGATGACGGTAATGGTTGTAGCGTGGGTCATCGGCTAACTGCAGGCGGTTACGTGGCCGTTCCAGATCGATGTGCAGAATTTCGCCAATGGTGGCAGCGGGACCATTGGTCATCATTACAATCCGGTCAGACAATAAGACCGCTTCATCCACATCATGGGTAATCATAATGACGGTGTTATTCAGCTCCTTCTGAATGTCCATTAATGAATCCTGAAGGTGCGCACGCGTCAGGGCGTCGAGCGCGCCAAAAGGCTCATCCATTAATAACACCTGAGGCTCCATCGCCAATGCCCGGGCGATACCCACGCGTTGCTTCATGCCACCGGAAATTTCATCCGGGCGTTTATGCATGGCATGGGTCATATGCACCAGCTCCAGGTTGTGCTCAATCCAGGCTTTCATTTCGGCTTTGGATTTTTTGCCACGGAATACCTGTTTTACTGCCAGCTCGACATTTTCATAAGCACTGAGCCAGGGCAGCAGGGAGTGGTTCTGAAAAACCACCGCACGTTCAGGGCCTGGCTCGTTCACTTCTTTACCATTCAGAACTACGCCGCCTTCGGTTGCCTGCAGCAGACCGGCAACAATATTCAGCACGGTGGATTTGCCGCAGCCGGAGTGGCCGATCAGTGAAATATACTCACCTTTATTAATCTTAAGATCGACACTCTGCAACGCGCGGAAACTGCCTTTTGCGGTGCTGAATTCAATACCTACCTGAGTCAGTTCGAGTAGTGGGTTCATAATTTTCTCCGGTTCTCAGCGTAAGGTGGCGGACTTATCCCAGGAAACGCTCCGTTGCAGCAGCAACATAATGCGGTCAAGGGCAAAACCAATTAAGCCGATGGTAATAACCGCGACCATAATACGGCCGAGGGAATTTGAGCTGCCGTTCTGGAATTCGTCCCAGACGAATTTTCCGAGTCCGGGGTTTTGTGCCAGCATTTCCGCAGCAATCAGCACCATCCAGGCGATACTCAGCGACAGACGAAGGCCGGTAAACATCATCGGAATAGCGGCAGGTAACACAATTTTCCGTACATGAGTCAGCCAGCTTAAACGCAGCACCTGACTGACATTTTTTAAATCCTGAGAAATAGAGGCGACGCCCACGGCGGTATTAATAACGGTTGGCCACAGGCAGCAGAGCATGACGGTAATCATGGAAGTGACAAAAGACTTTGCTACAACCGGGTCATCGCTGACATAGACAGCACTGACCACCATAGTGACCAGTGGCAGCCAGGCCAGAGGTGATACCGGTTTGAAAATCTGAATCACCGGGTTAAACGCCGAGTACAGGTTGGCATTTAAACCAATAACAATACCCAGCGGAATGGCGATCAGTGAGGCAATCAGAAAACCGCTCAGAACTGTAATCAGGCTGGTACCAATCTGATCGACGTAGGTTGGCTTACCGGTGTAGTCGCGGATTTTGACGATATAGTCCGGGTCTTGTGCCAGACGCCGGGCATTACGTTCATCCTGGCGCTGGTAAAAAGCGGCTGCTTTTTCACGCTCTGTAATATGTTCGCTGATCAGGGTTTTACTCTGGATCAGGACATCGGCAGGTCCGGGGAATTTTCCCAGAGAGGTGTTAATGCTTGATGCGGCCGCATGCCAGATCATTAAAAACACCAGAATCCCTGCCAGAGGAATGCCGATGGCTTTGGCAATAATGCTCAGGTTCTGGCTGCGGTTTTCTCCCTGAGCGGCTTTAATCATCGGTTCCAGCCAGCTTATTTTGCTTAATGTTTGGGTCAGGGCAATGCTCATAGGATCTCCTTGACGGATTCAGTTGACTGCACAATTTCGATGAATGTGTGATGGTTGGCCGGCTGTTAAAACAGCCGGCTTATTCCCTGTGTTACAGCTTTTGCTCGCCTTTCAGGCCGATAGCAAACTTCTGCAGGTAAGCATTCGGTTGCTGACCGTCATAGGTGATGTTGTCGATAAATTCCGTTTGTGGGGCACGGAATCCGCTTTCATTGCTGAAGTCAGGGAAGTCTTTGGCATCGGCTTTACCTTCAGCAATAAGTGCCTTGGCTGCTTCTGCGTAGATATCCGGGCGATACACTTTTTTCGCGATGTCTTTGTACCAGTCATCCGATTTAGCTTCGGCAATCTGGCCCCAGCGGCGCATCTGTGTCAGATACCAGATGGCATCGGAGTAATAAGGGTAGGTGGCGTTGTAGCGGAAAAAGACATTGAAATCCGGTACAGAGCGCTTATCGCCTTTTTCATACTCGAAAGTACCGGTCATGGAGTTAGCAATCACTTTGTAATCGGCGCCTACATACTGTGGCTTGGCCAGAATTTTTACCGCCTCCTCGCGGTTGGCATTATTGTTTTCATCAAGCCAGGCGGCAGCACGGATCAGTGCTTTGACCACACGCTTGTGAGTGTTCGGATATTTTTCTGCCCAGGTTTTGCTGACGCCAAATACTTTTTCCGGATTGTTTTTCCAGATTTCGTAGTCGGTAATCACCGGAACACCGATGCCTTTAAAGACGGCCTGCTGGTTCCAGGGTTCGCCTACGCAATAACCATAAATCGTACCGGCTTCCATCGTTGCCGGCATTTGTGGTGGCGGTGTAACCGAAAGCAGGGCATCAGCATTCAGCTGGCCGGAGGTATCGCCTTTCGACGGTGCGTAATAACCCGGGTTGATACCGCCAGCTGCCAGCCAGTAGCGTAATTCGTAGTTGTGGGTGGATACCGGAAAAACCATGCCCATATTAAATGGCTTACCCTGGGCTTTGTATTTTTCTATGACTGGTTTCAGGTAATCGGCTTTAATCGGGTGTACGGGTTTCCCTTCAGCATCTTTGGGGATAAAGGGTTTCATTTGCTGCCAGACATCATTGGAAACGGTAATAGCATTGCCGTTTAAATCCATACTGAAGGCGGTAATGATATCGGCTTTGGTGCCAAACCCAATGGTTGCGCCCAATGGCTGGCCCGCCAGCATATGGGCGCCATCCAGCTGGCCATCAATCACGCGGTCGAGTAGTACTTTCCAGTTTGCCTGTGCTTCGAGGGTGACATACAAGCCTTCGTCCTCAAAGAAACCCTTTTCATAGGCAATAGCCAGCGGTGCCATATCGGTTAATTTAATAAAACCGAATTTAAGCTCTTCTTTTTCCGGATAATCATCAGCATGACTGAGTGGTATCGATAATGCCGATAAACCACTGGCCAGACCTGTGGTCAGAATCAATGCACTTTTTATCAGTGTGCGGCGCAGAGTGTTCAGTCCTTGCATGGTCTTCCCCTTTCTTGGCAACAAAAAAAAGGCGCCACAACGGTTGCCCGTTGTAAGCGCCTTTGCTGTTAAAATGTGTCAGTACGGTTACCCGCCATTGGGTATGCACTGAATAAGAAATTCAGAATAAGTATTGCCAGAAGCGTGCCAGAGTTTTCAGACAATGTCCGTCTATGGCGTTTTTAACGCATTTTAATCCGCTAACTTCCTGTTTTTATTTGGGTTGCAATCAACCGTAAGGTTTTTAAAAGCGGTTGTCAGGAATAAAAAAATCCCTGCGTTTTTACGGCAAGGATTTTTTTTGCTCTGCTGAAGAGCAGGTTATGCGTTGGTGCTGCGACTTGGTGCAGTGCACAACCTGATTTAAAGAAGCTCGGTCATGCTTAATAAACCGGCAGCAACATCCACCAGACGGCGGTTCTGATTCATCGCCATACTGCGTAATAACGCATAGGCTTCCTGTTCGCTCATCTGGCGGCGCTGAATCAGTTCACGTTTGGCGCGGTCAATCAGTTTGCGCTCATGCAGTTCTGTACGGGCGGCATCCAGTTCATCATTCAGGCTTTTTAAGCGTTGGCCCTGAGCTTCGATTAATTCGACCACCGGCTTACTGACGTTATGTACCATATCGTCATCGGGACCGCTGAGAGCATGGTCTGACTCATGCCCGGCGGACTGTGAATGGCTGACGTACAGAGCAAACGAAGGAACATCGTCGAACGCTCCGCGTTGCAAGTCGTTGCCTTGTTGGTCGGGACTCAATGCTGCTTCGCGTACCGCAAGAATACGTTGCTGGCTGTGGGAGAGGAGTTGGGTTTCCAACACTTCTTCGACATATTTGATGGCATCCAGCCGTTCAGAACAGCAGATAAACCAGCGCACATCATAATCCGCTGCCGCCAGTGACTGGGGGCCGGCGGTCAGGGCCAGACGCCGCAGGCGTTCAAATTCGAGCTGGAATTCACCGCGCTGAACCTGTTCCCAGGCGCTCAGAGCTTCGTCACTGGCATAATCGCTGAAAATATGGAAACAGCGATCCTGGCGGTCGATTAATTGTGTCAGGCGCTGACGCAGGCCGGGGTCAAATTCGTGAGCGGAAAATCCGGCAGCCCCACAGGCGCGTTCCTGTCCGGCCAGCTCTTTGCCCTGCATTAAATTAAACATGGCGACGAGAATACGTGCGGTTATTTCATCGGCCGCGTTGCCTGCGGCCTCGAACACCACGGCCAGTAAGCTCTGAATCATTTCGGAATAGGCTTTGATGGCAACGGTGGTATTGAATTTCAGCTGTTCTACATCCTGCCGCAGTTGTGACAGTCGTTCGAGACTGTGCAGGGCATAACCCAGACGGCGGAACCAGCGTGCGGGAAAGGCATGCTGCCCGTGCTCTGGCAGTAAGTTGGCCAGGGCTTTATGAAACAGCGCCAGTTGCTCATTGCTGCTGTGCCACTGTTGTTGCAGTTCTTGCTGGCAGCGCAGGCCAGCACTGCCAAGAAAGCGGTTGGATAATCCGCGTTCGTACTGCAGCTGATGCAACAGATTGCTGATGGCAATCACCAGTTGGCCGGTACGGGCAAACTGTTCAAGTTCCTGTATTTCCTGTTGCTGACCGAGGTTCAGAAAATAGGCAACGCTGTGAAGATCCTGCACGGAAATGAATCCTTCTTTGCAAATAAATAAAGGCTTTGCTCAGTGCTGGTGCAAGATGAATACCAGATGTGAAATATCGGTTAATAAACGGAAGTGCAGCTGACGGTTGTGCAGCCGCTGATCAGATTAACGGGCCTGGGGACAGGGAAAAGCCTCTGAGCCGGTCAGGGAGCAGGGTTGAGGCAGACTGCTTGCGCTGTAAAGCGGCAGAGCGATAGGACATCGCTCTGTTCTGGTGCAAAGCTGCTGGTGGCTGTTTCAGCCGCTGGCACAGTCCTGAGCGGGCAGGGTGTCGATCCAGGCCCGTATTAAGGCGATGGCGTCTTTGTCGGGCACGCTGCGTCCTATCGGCGGCATCCGGTCGGCTGCACCGTTTAATTCCATGCGTAACGGCAGGCTGGAGTCATTACCGCGCCCGGGCCAGATATCAAAGCCTCCGCCACGCCAGCCATGGGCCGAGTTGCAGACACCATGGGTATAGTCAATGGCGGTACGCCAGTATTCCAGCCGCAGGCCGGACAGGGCGGCGGCGCCGTTGTCGTTGTGGCAGTGAGCGCAGTTAATATCCAGATAGGCTTTGGCACGTTGTTGCAGCGGTGCTGATGCATCGCGCCAGTCCGGTGCATAAGGATGCTCACCGGCAGGCAAGGTAATAAGCCCCAGAGACTGCCAGTGCTCAAGCTGGTTTACCGGCTGGCCATTCACTTCAATAGTCTGATTCAGATGGCGGATCTTCGGACCAATGGGCACAAAACTGAGCTGGTCATTGATTTTAACCTGATGGCAGTTCTGGCAGCGCAACAGAGAGGGCGATTCATAGGTCAGATTCAGCATTTCGCCTTTATGGCTGAAACTGACAGGTGTCTGGCTGCCGGCTATCGCCAGGCGGGCATCATTAATGTTGTTATCCCAGACATAAGGAATAAATATCCAGCCACTGCTGCGTTTGACCAGCAGGCGGACTTCCATAATATCTTCTGCACTGTCTGTGGTACTTTGTGTGGGCATAGCAAAGACTTTAACGATGACACTGCCGGTTGGAAAATCGAGCACATCCTGTTGCTGGTAACCGAGCTGAGTACTTTCCGGCAGAAAGATATAGCGGTATTTGCGCGCATGATCGGTAAATAATTCACTGCCCAATTTATAATAAATACCGCCATTGCTGTTTTTAATATCGGAGGGTAATCCTTTAAACAGACCATATTGCGATAATAACGGACAGCGCGTTTGTTGCAGGGCCTGCCAGTTAATTTCGCTGCCGGATTGGTCGCAGAGTGGGTCCGCGGAAAGGGCTGGGGTATTGTTTTCGTCCGCGCTGCCGGCTCCGCAGCCGATCAGCAATAGCATTAAAAAAAGGGCGCAGAAGCGCCCGGTGACATTAATTAATTGCACAATGCCGGGTCCAGACTGTCAATCCAGGCTTTGATCAGTGCAGTACCTTCGGTATGAATAACCGCACGTCCCAGCGGTGGCATGATCAGTCCGGCCTTGGTGGTATTCATACGGTTATACATCAGCGACTGGGAAGAATCGCCCGGTACAATAATCCAGGTTGAGCCTGCGCTGGCTCCGGAAACCGGTACGGCACAGGCACCGTGATGGCCTTCGTTGCCGTCCCAAGGGGTGTTGTAGTCAGCGCGGAAAGCCGTATTGCTGGCCTGACCTTCGGTGCGGTGGCAGTGGCCGCAGTTGATATCCATCCAGGATTTAGCGGTTGCTGTCAGTTGTTCCGGCGTACCGCTGTATTCACTGAGGGATTTATAGTCACTGAAATCTGCCGCTTTCTGGATGCTGCTGTTTTCGGCTGGCAATCCGGACAGCATATTGTCGGCGACCCATTTGTTTAACTGGTTTTCCGGGCCCTGACCAAAATCATAATCGGAATTCAGATAGCGGGCTTTGGGGCCGATCGGGGCGAAATAAGCCGGTGTCGGATCAATACCGTTAACGGCATCGTGGTCGCCATTAGGATTAAACTGATGGCAGTTGGTACAGGAATTCTGATTTGGTACGCCATAATTAAACGACAGGGTATCTTCACCGTGTTTCAGATTATTAATGGCTACCACCTCACCGGTCTTATCCCAGACGGCTTCGGTTTCTGCTGCGTTCCATACATATGGGCGGGCTACCCAGCCACCTGCTTTTTTGATCAGCAAGCGGGTTTCAATAATTCTTTCCTTTTCTACACCACGATCAGAGGTGTCGGCGGGCATGGTAAAGGTTTTGGTAATGACGGTGCCGACCGGGAATTCAAAAACTTCTTTTTCTGAATAGGTGGCTGTTTGTCCTTCGGGGATAAATACAAAACGATACTTGGATGCGTAGTCGGTAAACAGTGGTGCAGAGAGGCTGTAGGGCAGTCCGCGCGTACTGGCATTCTGTGTCGGGTCGCAAGGGTTATCAAATAACTGATATTCAGCCAGTGTTGCAGCATCGGCCTGCAGTACTTTTTCCCAGTTAACGTTTTTTTCCGATGAAATGCAGGCAGACGATGAACCGGTATTGTCGCTATTGCTGCTTTCGCCGCCACAGGCAGTCAGTAATACAGCGGCTGAAATTACTGCCAGAGAATTGATATATTTCATAAATTTAATCCGCAATACAGACTTGGATAAGCCGGGGGCCTATGGCCCCCGTGGAGATTACAGAGCGCAGGACGGTTTGGTGGAATCGTCAGCGGTGCAACCAAAGGTTTGAGCATTAAAGGTAACGGTAGCGGCCGTTCCTTCGAAGCCTGAAGCACAGCTCATGGTGCCATTCGGGTCTGCCATAATGGCTCCCGCAAGGCTGAGATTACCGCTGAGCTGTTCCAGTTTGGTAAGCGGTGAGCCGTCGACAAAGGTGCCGGCGGTTGCGCTGGTCTCATAGACAGAAGCCGCAAACAGATCCACACCATCAATACCATTGTCAGACTGACACAGGCCACCATCGGTCGCGTAAGGGGCAAATTTGCTCAGGTCGATTGCCGTGTAATCAGGAGCACCAGGAATATTGGCTTTTACTGCAGCCGCTACCTGATTAATGCCGCCGGCAATGGCCTGCATAATGCTTTCACCTTCACCGCCCGGATTTGGTGTATTGGCCAGCAGCTCACCAACACCATCATAAAGAATATGAGGCACAGTGGTTTTACCGCCTGCGACATCCGGTAACTGGTTGTGGAAGGCCGTATAGCCGTCGATCAGATCCTGAATCAGCGCACCCTGTGGGTTATTCAGCGCGGCAGCGAGGCTGATGGTGTTGTTGTGAATATTGATGTTGCGTACGAACGGTGACCAGCCATCCATAAAGACTTCAGCATATGGGTGAATATCACCGTAGCTCATGACTTCACCGCCAACGTCCTGATCCGGAACGGCAGCGACTTTGTCATCTGGCAGCATGTAGGAAGTAATAGCGATAGAGGTTGTCTGGTGGTCTTTGATGGTGTTGTTGTAAATCTCAACGTCGGATGTTGAGAGTACGATCACACCGGTACCTGGTGGCACGATATGAACACCACCGGCAAAGGTGCCGACTTTGGCGAAGTTAGGTGCGTTGTTGGCTTCAACATTGTTGTCGAATACGCGCACGCCGGAACCGTATTTACCGTTGCCGATTGGCAGATCAAAAATCAGGATACCGCCGGTGTTGCCGGTAGCGGTGTTGCCATATACGTCCGCCTCGGTGCTGTTTTCGATTTCGATACCAGCGACGTTTTTCTCGGCAATGTTGTTACGTACAACGATCTTGTCAGACTGACCCACATAAATACCGGCATCGGCAGAGCCTTTTACGTAACAGTCTTCAATCAGCACGTTGCTGGTCTGTACCGGATACAGACCATAGGCACCGTTGGTTGACTGGTAATCGGTCTCCCATACAGTCGCCATACGACGCATGATCACGCCATCGGATTTGGTCACTTTAAGAGCGTTGTTATTCGACTCGTAAATGGCGAAATCTTCAAAAATAAGATTGTTGGTATTGTTGATCAGGAAACCATCGGAAGCCGCGCCGCTGGCGTCGATAATGGTTTTCTCCATGCCAGCGCCACGGAAGGTGAGGTTGGATACCGGAATGTTATCGACCAGACCGTTAAAATCGATGGTGCTTGTGAAGGCATAACGCCCCTGAGGTAATACAAAGGTGTCGCCGGTTTCTGCCCCGGCCAGTGCTTCAATCAGCTCATCCTGAACGGCTTTGTCGCTCAGATCGCTGGCCGAACCGATACAGATAACCCGTGCCCCGGAGGTGCTGCTGTCGGTACAGTTAAATACTTTCTTCAGGCCGCTGCTGCTTTTGTTATCGCTGCCGCCGCAGGCTGTCAGGCCGATGGCGGCAATGGCCATCGCCAGAACCAGCGGCTTATGACCGCGGGAGGTGTGTGCTTTCTGCATGATGAATACCTTTCTCATTGTTTTTATGCGCCCGGATTCCATCCCTGAGCGTTATGTCGGTAGCTTCCCAGCCGTGGCTCATCAAAACGAAAGGCGGCGAAAGGGTAAAAGCAAATCGTGCTGCAAACTCTGGAAGTGGCTGTGCATTTTGTGAAAAGCCAGTGTTTATGCAGGCTGCAGGGATGTAACAGACAGCTGAAAACTGACTGTGCAAAAGTTAAAACGCAGGATGTGCACAGTTATTTATGGGGTGTTTGAGTGCATTTTCAGGGCGTCTTGCGGGCGTTTTTTTGGGTTAGGCTGAGCCTCCTCTTATGCCCTCAATAGGGCTGCACAGAAAGCGTGCAGAAAGGGGCTGTTACGCCCCTTGATGGGTAGATGAGACTGTTCTGAATGGTGGTAAAGAGAGCGGCAGAGCGAGGAGGGTAACGAAGTACGCTGACTGAATAGCCGCCGCGGTGTCATCCGTTGTGCGGTGGCTGGCCGCGATGCTCACGGTAATCAGACGGTGTGCTGTGATGGATTTTACGGAAGGCACGGTTAAATGAACTCATCGTACGGTAGCCGACGTCGAGCGCAATATTGGTAATCGGAGTTTCGGCTTCGTTCAGTAAGCGGTCGGCGGCTTCGCCAATACGCAGCTCGTTAATGTACTCGTTAAAGTTGTTGTAATTCAGCGCCTTGTTGATGGTGGCCCGCAAACGGTATTCCGGAATGCCAAGTTCCTGAGCAAGAATCGCCAGGGTCAGATTCTCGCGCCGGTAAAAACCCTGATTCATCAGTTCCTGCAGCATCTGCAGTTCTTCGCAACTTTGCTGGCTGAGGGCCAGGGTGGTGACTGCCGGTTCATGATCCGCGTTGCTGTCCGCCGCCGGCGCAGGCTGTGGCAGCAAACGCCACAACTCAGAACGCCCCTGCATCAACAGCCAGGCCAGAATCAGCATGGAAACATCCAGGGCCAGATAGCGTGAGGTGCTGTCGCCGATGCGCATATTGAACGAAAAAATACCCCAGCCAACAGCCAGCCCCATGGCCAGCATCACACCGCCACGCAGGCGCCGGCGGGCTTCCACCAGGTCGTTATTCCAGTTACTGATCACTTCCCACAATCCAGCCAGAATCAGCAGATACTCCAGCCACTGCGGAATGCCTTTCAGCAGCAGGTGCAGGCCATCCGGGGTTCCGGTCAGCAAATACAGCAACGGACCTAAGAAACTGTAAAAGGCCAGTCCCCAGAGAAGACGGCGCGGTTCATCGGGGGCGACAAAGGTCAGGCGGCAGCACATCCAGAACAGGGCGGGTGAGGCACTCTGAACAACAAAGGAATAGCCGTGCCAGGCCTGAGGCAACCAGGGGTGAAACAGATGCACATTGGCGGCAACCAGCAGCAGGATAAACAGCCGGGCGGTCAGGGTGTGAAAAAAATCCCGGGCAATAATCGCCGCCAGTATCAGACTCAATCCGGCTCCGAAAGCCGCAAAAAACAACAGAGGATCAAAGGGTGGCATAGGCTGGCTCGTACGTTCTTCTTATTTTGAGCGCTATTTGCGCAGCTCCCGATACTCGGCCAGTGCGCGCGAAAAGACAAGGTGATGGTGCGGATAAAATGCCGGGAAGGTAAAAAATGGCCTGTAAATCACAGATTAATCCTCATAAATGCAAGGGGAATAAAAGCGTGAAATGATCGCGAAAGGCAGGGAATATTTTGCCTTTCACCTTTTGTCGGCCCGCGTAATTTGGGACAATAGCGACCGTTTTTTCCCGGTCCGGACTTATGACTCAGCCAGCGCAACACCTGTTTTCTTACTACCCCTACTGGGCCGAATGTTTCGGCACGGCTCCTTTCCTGCCGATGTCCCGTGAAGAGATGGACGTGCTGGGCTGGGACAGCTGTGATGTGATCCTGGTAACCGGTGATGCTTACGTTGATCATCCGAGCTTCGGCATGGCGGTATTGGGTCGTCTGCTGGAGGCGCAGGGCTTCCGTGTCGGCATCATTGCCCAGCCGGACTGGAACAACCCGGAAGAGTTTAAAAAGCTGGGTAAGCCTAATCTGTATTTTGGCGTCACCGCCGGCAATATGGATTCGCTGATTAATAAATACACCGCCGACCTGAAAGTCCGCAGCGACGATGCCTACACACCGCACGGCGAGCCGGGCAAGCGTCCGGACCGCGCGGTGATTGTGTATTCGCAGAAATGCCGTCAGGTGTACAAAGACGTGCCTATCGTGATTGGTGGTATCGAGGCCAGCCTGCGCCGTATCGCCCAGTACGATTACTGGAGTAATCAGATCCGCCGCTCGGTATTAATCGATTCCGGTGCCGATATTCTTCTGTACGGTAACGCTGAGCGCGCTCTGGTGGAGCTGACCCACGCCCTGGCGGAAGGCAAAACCCTGGACGATCTGCAGGATCTGCGCGGCACAGCGGTGGTGCGTGATGCCACACCGGCAGGCTGGAGCGAAGTCGACTCCACCCGCATCGATTGGCCGGGTCATATTGACCAGATTCCTAATCCGTATGAAATGAAAGATACGGAAACAATGAGCTGCAGCACGAACGGCAGCAGCGGTGATGCGGCCGACGGGGCTGATGATGTGATGCCGGTAAAAATCGTACCGATGCCACTGCAGCGTAAGGCCGGTCTTGATCCGGATAAAACCTGTATCCGTTTGCCATCCTTTGAAAAAGTCCGCAACGACAGTGCACTTTATGCTCACGCGTCACGGGTTCTGCATCAGGAAGCCAACCCCTATAACGCGCGGCCATTAATTCAGAAACACGGTCATCAGGAAGTGTGGATTAACCCACCGCCGATTCCGCTGGAAACCGATGAAATGGACTCGGTATTCGGCTTCGCCTATCAGCGTGTGCCACACCCGAGTTACGGCGATGCGAAAATTCCTGCTTACGATATGATCCGTTTTTCGGTCAACATTATGCGCGGTTGTTTCGGCGGCTGTACCTTCTGTTCGATTACCGAACACGAAGGACGGATTATTCAGAACCGCTCACAGGAATCCATCCTGCACGAGCTGGAAGAAATCCGCGATAAAGTACCGGGCTTTACCGGCACCATTTCGGATCTGGGTGGCCCGACCGCCAATATGTATCGCCTGCACTGTAAGAGTGAAACCATTCTGAAAAGCTGCCGGCGTTTGTCCTGCGTGTTTCCGGGCATCTGTAAAAATCTGGAAACCAGCCACGAACATACAACGGCGCTGTACCGTGCGGCGCGTAAAATTCCCGGCATTAAACGCATCGCCATTGCTTCCGGCCTGCGTTACGACCTCGCCGTGCGTGATCCGGAATACGTGCGTGAGCTGGTTACCCACCACGTGGGCGGCTTGCTGAAAATTGCGCCGGAGCACACCGAAGAAAACGTGCTGAATAAAATGATGAAGCCGGGTATGGGCACCTATGATGCCTTTAAGAAAATGTTCGACCGTTTCTCCAAAGAAGCGGGCAAAGAACAATATCTGGTACCGTATTTTATTGCCGCGCATCCGGGTTCGGAAAACAAAGACATGATGAACCTGGCACTGTGGCTGAAACGCCAGAAAATGCGCGTGGATCAGGTGCAGACCTTCTATCCGTCGCCGATGTCGCTGGCAACCGCGATGTACCATTCCGAACGCGATCCGCTGCACCGTATGAGTTATAAATCGGACAAGATTTATATCCCGCGCGATTTGAATCAGCGTCGCCTGCAGAAAGCCTTCCTGCGTTATCACGATCCGAAAAACTGGCCGTTACTGCGCCAGGCTCTGAAGGATATGGGACGCACTGATCTGATCGGCAGTGGTCCTAAAGCACTGATTCCGGCAGAAGAGGAGGCGGTGTTGCGTAATACTCCGCGTCCGGGTTTTGCTAAAAACAGTAAAGCCGGTGTGCGTAATAAACGGCCTGTGCGTAAACCACGGTAATACTGGTTTGCCCCTGCTGCTGCGGGGGCAGATTGCGCTGGCGTGGTTTGAGCGGCTGGAGCCTGCACGTATCGGTTTGAGCTGAATGGCAAAAGGCGGTACGGTGACCTGAAACTCTGTCGGGATGACCCTATGGCTGAGCACCCCCCGGTTCCGGATACCGCATGGCTTATATCGCTGGTTGAAAAAATACTCGATAACGCCATTTCGCCGCATTTATTGCGTGCAGAAGTCAGTGAGTTAGCTGCTGCTCTCAAATTGTTGGGACACGAACATCCTGAGGGCCTGTCAGGTGCTGCTAAAGGAACGTTAACCGTAAACGGCCTGGCACTGGCACCGGATATGGCGGCAACCTGCGCTGATGATGCTGTCCGGACAATTATGTTCCTGCGTGGTACGCGGGCGGCTATTGCTGATCAATATGCTCAGGGTTCAGGTGGTCCGGTACGGATTTTATATGCGGGCTGTGGGCCATATGCCATTCTGGCTGTGCCTCTGATGCTGGTTCTTAGTGCTGAAGAAGCATCTTTTACACTTATCGATATTCATCCGGAATCGGTCGCTTCTGCAGAACGTATCATTACTGCCCTGAATCTTGCGGATGCGGTTTTCGATATGAAGGTTGTGGACGCTACCGGGTATCTGGCAGACCCGGATTTTTCTGCGGATATTATTCTGACAGAGGTGATGCAGGCGTGTCTGCAGACCGAGCCTCAGGTTACGGTTGTCCGCCACCTGTTATCGCAGTCACCGTCGGCACTTGTTATTCCGCAGGAAATCCGTGTCGATCTTGTGTTTGCTGATCCGGAGGTTGAGTTTTCTGCAACGCGAAGGGCGGTTGCTGGCCAGAGTGCGCAGGACGGGCGTGTTTATGCCGGTTCTGTGTTTATTCTGAATAATGAGGCTGTTTTCTCATGGAAGAATGTCAGCGGCAGTTATTTGCCTGGTTTATCGGTAGAGGTTAATCATCTTCCTGATGACCGTTATCAGCCAATGTTGTTTACCGATATTTGTGTGTATCAACAATACCGCATTGGTGCTTATGAATCCGGCCTGACCTTTCCGCGAATGCTGGAATCGGCTGAGAAAATATCCTCCGGAGCGCAGCTGCATTTTCGATATCGGCTGGGAGATAATCCGGGCGTTTTTATTGCGGCGGTCCGGTAACCGAATGCATTATCAGATACCGTTTTTCCGTTTCTCTCATCGTCACAATAAAAAAAGAAGGCCAGCGGGCCTTCTTTTTTTATTGTTTATCTGAATATTGCGAAGGTTATTTTACTTCAGTAATAAAGCCGTCGTGACTGCGGCGCACCTTCTTCAGATTCACCAGCCAGTCGCCTTCTTCAGCGCGATAGCCTAATGGCAGCAGAATAACCGAGCGTAAGCCTTTTTCTTTCAGGCCCAGAATCTCATCCACTTTCTCCGGGGTGAAGCCTTCCATTGGTGTGCTGTCTACCCGTGCTTCGGCGGCGGCAATTAATGCCGATCCCAGGCCGATATAGGCCTGACGGGCAGCGTGCTGGTAGTTGGTTTCAGCATCGCGCTGCGGGTAGATGCCCAGCAGCATTGCGCGGTAGTTTTCCCAGCCTTCGTTTTTAAAACCACGGATTTCGTTGGTCAGATCGAACATATGGTTAATGCGTTCTGCGGTGTAATTATCCCAGGCGGCAAACACCAGCAGGTGAGAGCAATCGGTAATCTGATCCTGATTCCAGGCATGAGGTTTGATTTGTTCACGTATTTCTTTGTTGGTAACAACCAGTACTTCATAAGGTTGCAGGCCGCTGGAGGTTGCCGTCAGGCGGATCGCTTCGAGAATGGTATCGAGCTTTTCCTGTTCAACAGTACGGCTTGGATCAAATTTTTTGGTGGCATAGCGCCATTGCAGATTACTGATTACATCAGACATAAAAAACTTCCACAGAAACAGTGATACGAAGCCGGAGCGGCTGTTTTGGGCAGGTACAGCGTCAGGCTGTTGGCGCAAGTATACGCTTGTCAGCGAGGGGCTTTGAGCCGTGGTGGCGGGTAACACTATTGCGCTGATCCGGTTAATCCCCGGTGCCTGCAGGGCTAAAGCCCTGGCGCTACTGACTTCCCGCTGCAGGCCCGGTCAATACGACCACTTCAAACCTAACCCTGTTACCGGACTTTTCCTCCCCGGTATCCGGCTCGGGTGGTGATATGGACATTTCTGGCCGTATTTGGAGTTGACTCAGTTGCAAGTCGTAATGATAATGCGTCGCAATAACTATTTAAGTTGAAGTCTGCAGGTTCTGGGGAGGACTGATGAAAACGCAACGATTAAACCGTCTGGCGTTGAGTATTGCGCTGCTGAATGTGGCCTCTGTGGCATTGGCAGAAACCACAGCGGGCCAAGAGACGGGAGTGCTGGTCGCCGATACTGACAATGCGCCGGAACAGAGTGAGGTACGCCTCGATAAAACCGTCGTTCGTGCGGAGTTGACCAACTTTGGCGCGACTAAATCCAGTGTGCCTATTGTTGAAACCGCACGTTCTGTCTCGGTAGAAACCAGTGAGCAGTTTGAAGAAAAAGGCGCGCTGAATCTTTCTCAGGCTACCTCCTATATGGCCGGTGTTACCGCCGAAACTTATGGTTTTGCCACCCGTGGGGATGCTATTCACGCCCGTGGTCTGAGCCTGCCACGTTACCGCGATTCTATTCAGGAATTATTCGGCAGCTACAACACTACCCGTGCCGAGGTGTATACGCTGGAACAGGTCGAAGTGCTGAAAGGCCCGGTGTCGGTACTGTATGGGCAGGGCACGCCCGGCGGTATTGTTAACTATGTATCGAAAACCCCGAAGGCAGAATCTTCTACCGAAATCGTCGATGAGATGGGCAGCAATAAGCGCAAGCAATTGGCGATTGATTCGACCGGTAAACTCGGCAGTGACAAATGGCTGTACCGTATGGTGGCGCTGAAGCGCGACAGTGATACCCAGGTGGATTATGTCGAAGATAATACCCTGGTGCTGATGCCATCGGTCAGTTATGTGCCATCGGCAACCAGTCGCTACACGTTAATCGCTATGCATCAGAACACCGACAGCGACACCGGTGCGCAGTTTGTGCCGGTTGAAGGAACCTTAAAACCGTTAAAAGACGGTACCTATCTCGACCAGAATGTGTATGCCGGTGAGCCGGGCTGGAATAAATACGATACCCGTTCCAATCAGTTAACCGCTCTGGTTGAGCAGCAGCTGACAAATAATCTGGCACTGGAAGCGACCGCGTTATGGCGTGAAGGCAGCGCTGATTATAATCAGGCCTGGCCGGTCTTTACCGGTGCCGGAAACAGCCGTTATCTGAATGATGTTCTTGGCAGCAATGCCTTTACCGACACCACCGTGGCGCGGACTTTTTATAAAGCCGATAACGAATTTCAGCTGTATGCGCTGGATGTTCGCCTGTTAGCCGATTTTGATACCGGCGCGCTGCGTCATCAGATTCTGGTTGGTGCACAAAAGCAAAGCGTAACCACCGATAATGACACTGCACGCTCCGCCGATGGTGGTGCGTCATCCGGTAATTTTGATTACGTACTGGATCTGAAAAACCCGAAATATACCGGTGCGCCGGATGATTCGATGTTTACCTACACCGATAATCCGGAGCAGAAAATCGACAGCATCGGTTTGTATGTGTCTGATCAGATCAGTTATGACAACTGGCGTTTTACCGCTGGTCTGCGTTACGACGAAGTCGATAATGACACCGGCAGTGATAAACAATCCGACGATGCACTGTCGGCCAGCGCGGGCGTTTTATACACCTTCAGTAATGGCCTGGCACCTTACATCAGTTATTCCGAATCGTTTGAAACCGTGGTCGGAACCGATGCCAATGGCAAACAGCTGGAACCGCGTGAAGCAACCCAGTATGAAGCCGGTCTGAAATTTGAACCTAACGGTTTCCCCGGATTGTTTACGTTGTCGTATTTCGATATCGAAATTACCAATCTGCCCAACCCGAATGGCGTACCAGGCACCAATTCACAACAGCAGGGCGTAGCAAAAATTGACGGTGTTGAACTGGAAGGTAAGGCCAACGTCGGTGATTTTTATATTCAGGGTGCGCTGAGCACACTGAATACAGAAGACCAGAATGGCTACCAGTATGCGGCTGAGCCGGATAGCAATGCTTCGCTCTGGGTAACCTGGAAACCGGCCGGAAAATTCCGCATGGGCGGTGGTGTGCGTTATGTCGGTGAAAGCGTGTCTGAGACGGCAACGGTTAAATACGTTACGCCGGATTACACCCTGGTCGACATGATGCTGGGCTACGAAGCAACCGAGCAGCTGGATCTGGCGCTGAACGTACGCAATCTGGGCGATGAGGAATACCTCACTTCCTGTCTGGCCCGTGGCGATTGTTTCCCGGGTGTGCGCCGTACGGTTAATGCCCGTGTTACTTACAATTTCTGATTATCGCGGCCTGCTGCCTGCAAATTAAGCAGGCAGCGGGCCCGGACGGATATTTATCATGATGTTATTTCTGATGGCAGCTGTCCCCGCGTTATGCGGGGTTGGTTGTCTTTTTCATTCGTGGAAATCCGCACGGAAACACGGACGCAGCCTGGTTATTTATGGCTGGCTGTTACTGTTGTTGTCTTTGCTGAGCTGGATACAGCTGGCGGGCGCCGAATACGGCGTTGTGTTTACGTTGTTATTTCCCGCTTTTTTTGCCTGGCTGATGATTGTTTTTCAGCGCCGCAAAGGCCGTCGTAAAACGTCAGCGCCAAAGACTGTTCAGCCCATGCCTGCGCCATCCTGGCAGGGAATTGGGCGGAATATTGCGCGCTTTCTCTGGTTATTTGCCGGCCTGGGTGTGGCCATGCTGCTGGTGAGTGTGGCACTGGTGATGCAATTCCCCTTTGCCGCCAATCTGAATCTGGCATCAGCATTGTTGTTATTTCCTTTGCTGTGGGCTGCCTCGGTGTGCTGGTTTCTGAGCAGTCGCAACCCCTGGAAAGTCTCGTTACTGAGCACCGTAGCGGCACTGGTGTCATCCTTATGGTTATTGGTTTGATGGTGTTATGAAATATTCCAGACAATTAGTGAAATCCAGCCTCAGCGCACACAGCTGGCTGGGCATTGGCATGGCAGCGGTGCTGTATCTTATTATTCTGAGCGGTACGCTGGTGGTGTTTCATACGCATATCGAACGCTGGGAGCAACCGCTGGCAGCGGAATTCCATGAGTTTGATGCGGCTGCTGTTGAAAGCGCATTTAATAAATATCTGACCACGCCCGATAATCTGACGCCGCACATGTATCTGGTCTTTCCGTCAGACGCGATGCCACGGATTAAATTCGCCAACGAACAGCAGGGCGAATACCGCAATGCCGATGGCAGTGCCGGAGTGCCGGCCTATGACGATTGGGCGCACCAGCTCAGCGACCTGCATTATTACCTGCACCTGCCGAAAAACATCGGCATAATTCTGGTGAGTGGAATGGGGGTTATTCTGCTGGCGCTGATCATCAGCGGTTTGCTGGCGCATCCATCTATTATCAAAGATGCCTTTGCCTGGCGCTCCGGTTCTGAACGTATTCATTTTACCGATCTGCATAACCGTCTGAGCGTCTGGGGTTTACCATTTCATCTGATGATGGCTTTTACCGGAGCGTATTTTGGCCTGGCCGGGCTGATTATTCTGATTGCTGCCGAAGCTTTTCACGATGGCGACCGGGAAGCGGTAACGCGGCAGTTTTTCAGTGGCGACCCGGTGGTAGAAGCACAGCCATTACAGGTGAATATTCAGCAGCCGCTGCAGTATCTGAATGCCAACGTGCCCGATGGTCAGTTATTGTTTATGACCATTCACGAAGCCAACAGCGAACAACGTTTTCAGGAATATTATGTACAGCAACCGGGACGGCTGATTTATTCCGAAAATTACCGCTTCGATATGCAGGGCAATTTCCTCAACCGCGCAGGCTATTCTGATGGCGATCTGGCCAAACAGATTGTGTACTCCATTTATCGCCTGCATTTCGGCAATTTTGCCGGTATGGGCAGCAAGCTGCTTTATTTTGTAATGGGGCTGGCCCTCACAGTTGTCTGCGTCAGCGGCATTAATATCTGGCTGAACCGGCGCAAACACGAAGACCTGCTCAACCGCTTATGGGGGGCGGTGGTGTGGGGCGCGCCGCTGGCCATTACCGTATCCGCCATCAGCGGCGTGTTAGTGCGCTGGCCATCGGTAATACCCTTCTGGGGCGTGATACTGGCAGCGCTGGTATTTGCGCTAATCGTTCAGCCAGCGGCCCGGTTCCGGCGCCAGATTCAGCTTGCCGGAATACTGGCCGTATTCGTGCTGTTGGCAGGCTACGTCATTCAATTCGGGCTGGCCGCCGCCTTGGGCCCCGGATTACTGCTGACCTGCGGCTTGTTGGTGTGGGCGCTGGTGCTCGCTGTGTTTGTGATCCGCAGTTCAGGGGCTGGGGTAGGAAAAGCCGGGTAAGTGCAGGGTAGGGCAGGCTGGGAGGAAAATGGAACTGGACACCTCGTCAGGTTGACTGGTGTCCGTTAAAGCGGGGCAAGATCACCAGTCCGGCAACAGCGCCTTGTTACGCATTTTCTGGCCAGCCCTCGTGAAGTTCAAATATCTCTCTAAATGTGAGCCCTTTGTTCCACTGCATTTTGTCATTCTGAGGCTCTGCAAAGGGGAAACATTTCAATGATTCTGGAGCAGGCAACGCGGCCCAGGGATTAAAATATATGGTGCTATCCCTTACCGCTAAGGAAGAAGCATGAAGGTCATTAAAAATCCATGCAGCGCTAACGCGCGTATACTGCGGCCCTCTTTTTCCATGCCATGCCCCATTTGGTGCCCTTCGCATTTCGGGCTCAGCATCGCTGCCAGGTTTAAAAACAAATTGCTCTTGCCCAAAAAGCGCCTGCATTTCATCGATTCGGTCCAGATGGAAGCTATCTAAATTGACAGCTACAATCAAGGGGATTTCGAGATCACCATATTTCCCGCCCTTAAACTTAACTGCATCTCTAATGGGGCTCCAAGCATCGACCCAGCCACCCCCGCTACCACCGATGCCGATAAGGGTAGAACTCTGTCCTCTTCGTTCAGGCTTTAGAGGGATTGGGCGAATTTGCAAGTGCCACTCGTCATGAGCCCAAACCAAAGGTTCGATGCTATCCAAGCCTGCACTATCTATTTTTTCCAGCACCTCATCAGGATCAAGAGAATCCAACCACGCATGAATCTGATTTTTTAATTTTTTACCACTAGGAGGACTTTTGGGGCTTCCTTCATCGTCCAGCGCAATCATAAATTTATCATGGGGAGATTTCGCTAAGGTGTCTAAAACAGCTCCTTTTCTCGCTTCCCCACCTCTATCTAATTCATTGTTTTCTGTTGCTAAGACTGCTTCTAAATAAAAACACCGGCCTTCAGTGTCAGAAACGAGAAAATCTGGCCTATAAGGACTCCCATTGGGGAGTTCTGGATGAGGAGTTAGTGTAAAACCCTGTCTTCTCAGTACTTCATATATAAATAATTCAAAACATGCAGAACGAAAATGAACATCATCTCCGGACCGAAGACGAGAAATAATTTCCTTTTGTTCCGTACGAGGATAGTTCTTTACACAGTCTTCAATGAAATTTCGTATTTTTTCAATTTCGGTTCGAGCAGATCGATTATAGAAAATGAAGTCACTCTCAGTGTTCTGCTTAGGTGAGTCGTCTGTGCGTTTTACACTATCGAAGACTTTAGGAGCGGCAATATTAAAACCAATTCCTAAGGACTTTCTGAAAGCCTTCATTCTCTTCTTGCGTCCAACTCTTCCCATGAGACCACTCAGTCGTATGCGTAACGCCGCTCAGCACGCGCGGCTACGAAATGGAGGCGAAGCCGAAATGTAGTAGACGTCGCCGTGCCTGGCCTTGTTATGCTATTGATTTTCTTGAACACACTTATCAAAAAGCATGCTCCACGTTTGCTCATCCGAAAGGCCGTGGAATTTAATAGCCCGACTCAATGCACTTATCTCAACGGTCTTGAATAGCTCCAGCGTTTTAACTTCCGCCTCTGCTCGAGTGATACCTTGATGTTTCTGGGCCATGGGAACGAACTGGGCATAGTCTTTACCGGTCAACTCCCCCAACTCCTCTAATGAGGTAGTTTTTGCGAGCATCCCCTTGTACGCATTCAAATTTTCTATCGGGTAGGAAGTCAGCTCTCGCATTTGATCGATCTGCGCTTGGCAAAGCGCATAGGTATCGGCAGCAAACGCGTGACCAGAGGTCAAAACCAAAACCGCGAATAGCAAAGACCTCATTTCGAACTCCTTTTGAAGCATGACAGTTTCTTAGTAGGCATGCTCACTTGCACACCTGTGTCCTTGTTTAAGTCCCGAGTCTAACCCACTGTTACCGCTGCGAAAAGTACCGCTAGTAATATCATTATCAGGCTATAAACGCGCACGCACACTATCACTCCGCCATCGTCTTTACACTTAGCGCACTATCTCGTTGAGTGATCCGTTAACCCATTGATTTTACAGGGTATATTCTTCCTGGTAGGTGACAGATTGCGCATCGTTATTTTGATACCGGCGCGTAAACACGCACGATTCCGGCCGTTCATTAACATAATCTGGTGGTCTGTTCAGTAGTCTGGTACGCAGTCGTCTGGTCGGTGTTGATTACTGCGCCCAGCAGCCCCTGACCCAGCTACACTATTTTTATATATTACGGAGGTGCTTATGCGTATTGGTGTCCCGAAAGAGATTAAAAACCATGAATACCGGGTTGGTCTGACCCCGGACAGCGTGCGCGAGCTGGTGCATCGCGGTCATGAAGTCTGGGTGCAGCAGAACGCAGGAGCGGCCATTGGCTTCAGTGATGACGATTATCTGAGCTGTGGGGCAATGGTCGTTGATACTGCGGCGGAGGTGTTTGATAACGCCGAGCTGATCGTTAAGGTCAAAGAGCCGCAGCCGGAAGAAATCAGCCTGATCAGCGCTGAGCATACATTGTTTACCTATCTGCATCTGGCGCCGGACCCGGCACTGACCCAGGCGCTGATGGCAACCGGTGCCACAGGCATCGCCTATGAAACCGTCACCGATAAAGCCGGGCGGCTGCCATTATTGGCCCCGATGTCAGAAATCGCCGGACGCATAGCCGTTCAGGCCGGTGCCCGCAGTCTGGAGATGGAGGCCGGCGGACGCGGGGTGTTGCTGGCCGGAGCGCCGGGTGTGCCGGCTGGCGAGGTGGTGATTATCGGCGCCGGGGTAGTGGGGCGAAATGCTCTGGCTATCGCCGTGGGCATGGGCGCGCAGGTCACGGTGCTCGATACCTCGATGCAGGCGCTGCGCGAGCTGGATCAGCAGTACGGCAACCGCATCCATACCCGTTTTTCTACCCGCACCGTATTGGATGAGTGTCTGCCCAAAGCCGACCTGGTAATTGGTGCGGTATTAATTCCCGGTGCTGCAGCGCCTAAACTGGTGCTGCGTACCCATCTGGAAAGCATGAAACGCGGCGCGGTGATCGTCGATGTCGCCATCGATCAGGGCGGCTGTGTGGAAAGCGCACGGCCAACCACCCACAGCAATCCAACCTATGTCGACAGCGGTGTTGTGCACTACTGCGTTGCCAATATGCCGGGTGCCGTGGCCCGCACTGCCACGCAGGCGCTGAACAACGCCACCTTGCCCTTTGTGCTGGCGCTGGCAGGTAAAGGGGTTGAGCAGGCGCTGCGTGATGACCCTTATCTGCGTATGGGCCTGAACCTGTGTCAGGGCGCGCTGACCAGTGCCGAAGTGGCGGCCAGTCAGGGCGTGGATTATGTTGAGCGCGAGACGCTGCTCGGGCTCTGAGCGTATCCGCAGATAAAAAATACCAGCAAACATAAAAACGGAGCGTCAGGCTCCGTTTTTTATGGCCTGTCCAGATTCCGCTTATCGCCAGCAAGTGATCCGCTCTCAAAGACCGTCTTCTCTGGTACTCTATGGCCTGCCAACCACTTGCCCGCAGGGAAAGCATGTTCCGCCTCTATCATTCCAACGACCTTGAAATTCTTAAGGGCATTCTTGTCCATCAGATGCAGGAATCGCCCGTCGGCCCCTTTGGTCAGGAAGCCATTCTGGTGCAGAGTCAGGGCATGTCGCACTGGCTCAAACTGCAGCTGGCGGATTCGCTGGGGATCGCCGCGCAGGTGGATTTTCCGCTGCCCTCAAGCTTTGTCTGGCAGGTGTTTAACCGTCTGAAACCGGAGCTGCCGGAACGCTCCCATTTCGATAAGCAGATCATGGCGTGGAAGCTGGTGCGTCTGTTACCACAGCTGGCGCTGAAAGAGGGTTGTGAGGCCATTGCTCATTATCTGCAGAACGATGCCGATGGTGTTAAGTGCTATCAGCTGGCGCAGACCATTGCCGACGTGTTTGACCAGTATCTGGTGTATCGCCCGGACTGGCTGCTGAGCTGGGAGCTGGGCGAGGATGAAGTCGCCGATACCCAGGTGTCGGCCCATCCGTGGCAGCCGCTGGTGTGGCGGGCGTTAGTGGCCGACAGCGCCAAACTTGGTCATTCGCTGGATCACCGTGCGCGCCTGCTGCAGGAGCTGGAACAGCTGGTGCAGGCCCATCCTGAACGTCTGGCCGATCTGCCCAAGCGGTTGTTTGTGTTTGGTATTGCGGCGTTGCCGGGCAGCTACTGGCAGGTGCTGCAGGCGATTTCGCCGGTGATTGAAGTGCATTTCTTTTTGCTGAATCCATGCAAAAACTTCTGGGGCGATATCGTCAGCGAACGGCAGAAGATGCGCATTCTGCGTGATAACCCAGAGGTGGAAACCCTGCTGGACAGCGGTAATCCGTTACTCGCTTCCTGGGGGCGTTTAGGGCGCGATTTCCTCACGCTGGTACACGAAACCGCCGAGCAGTATGAAGGCCGTATTCAGGATGTGGATGCCTATTTAGAGCGGGAGCTTGAACCTGAATCACAAACGCTGCTGGCACACCTGCAGCAGGACATTCTGACTTTAACTGACCGTCAACAGGGCGCGTTCAGCAAAGAGGCCCAGTTGCACAGCTACTTTAAACAAAGCATCGCGCCTGATGACGGCAGCGTGCGCTTAATCAGCGCCCACAGCCCATTGCGTGAAGTGCAGCGCCTGTACGATCAGATTCTGCACTGGCTGGATAACGACCCGGACCTTAAACCGCGCGATATCGTGGTGATGGTGCCGGATATCGACCAGTACGCACCGTACATCGATGCGGTGTTTGCCAGCAGCCGGGCGCGCACAGATCAGGGCGGTGAGTACCGTATTCCCTGGGCCATTGCCGACCAGTCGATGGCGCAGGAAGATCCGCTCATCGACAGCTTCCTCAGTCTGCTGGGGTTGGGTGACTCGCGTTTGCTGATTACCGAAGTTCAGGACTGGCTGGATGTATCCGCTATCCGCAGCCGTTTTAATATCCGCGAAGACGATCTGCCGGCACTGCGAGACTGGCTTGCACAGGCGCAGATTCGCTGGGGCTTAAACAGCGAACAGCGTCAGCAGCTGGGCTTGCCGGCGTTTGAACAGAACAGCTGGCGTAAAGGTCTGCGCCAGTTATTGCTGGGTTATCTGACACCAGACAGCCGTCAGGATTTTATGGGCGATTTTCCGGTGGCCGCCACCGAAGGCAATGAAGGCGAATTGCTTGGCCATTTAATGGCCTTTATCGACGTGCTGGAACACTGGCAGCGTCTGTTTGCGGCCGGGCCGCGTCATGTTGCTGACTGGTCGGCGTCGCTGCTGCGGCTGCTGGATGATCTGTATCTGGCCGACAGTATTGAGCAGAACTCGCTGCAGCGTATCCGCGATGCTATTCAGCGCTGGCAGGAAGAATTATTGCTGGCTGGCTTTAACGGCGAATTATCCGCACCGGTGGTGCGCAGCTGGTTTAACGAACAATTAGGGCAGCAGGGCGGCTGGCAGCGTTTTCTCGCCGGGCCGGTGAACTTCTGTACCCTGATGCCGATGCGTTCCATCCCGTTTAAAGCGGTGTGTCTGCTGGGGATGAACGACGAGGATTATCCGCGCCGGGTAACACCGGTGGGCTTCGATTTAATGGTTGCCGGGCGCAGCCGTCGCGGTGACCGTTCGCGCCGAGAAGATGACCGCTATCTGTTTCTGGAGGCGGTGTGTTCAGCACAGGATTATCTGTACATCAGTTACCGTGGTCACGATGTGCGTGAAAATGCCGAATTGCAGCCGTCGGTGCTGGTGGCGGAACTGCGCGATTATTTATGCGATGGTTTTGCCCTTGAGCAGGATCTTGATTTACCGCACCAGCAAAGCCGCCAACAGATGCTGCACTGGCTGCTGGAAGAGCTGCCACTGCAGCCCTATAACCGTCAGGCATTTGCGGCTGACGATTTATTGAAGCGCCATGTATGCAGTTATCAGCAGGTGTGGGCGGATGTCGCCGCTGAACAGGGCGCTGGCCATGAGTCGGAAAGCGATCATTTCTTCAGTCAGCCGCTGGCCATTCCGGCCGATATCGATACCAGCGTGGTTGCCTGGGAAGACGTGAAACAGGCCCTGGCAGACCCGCTTAAATATTTTGTCACCCGCCGCTTAAAAGCCTCGTTCGATGTGTACTGGCAGCAGCATGAAACCGAAGAACCCTTTGCCTTAAATGGTCTGGATTTATATCAGCTGAAAGACGACTGGCTGCAATTAGCCATGGCCGATATTCAGCAGGGCCACGCTGAAGAATTAAGCGATGAACTGGCTTTTACCCGCCGCCAGCAGGCGCTGGGGCAATTACCGGTGAATGCGCTGGGGAAAGTCTGGAGCGATGATCTGATTGATTATTCGCGTCCGCTGGCGCAGAAAATCGTCGAATTATCCGAATTCCGTATGGACGTTAAAGCGCTGTCGGTGCCGCTGGAAAACTGCACCGTACAGGGCGAATTACAGCAGGCGTTTGTGCGCCATGAAGGTGATGATTGCGGTTATCTGCTGTATCACCGCGTCGGTGATATTTATGGTAAACATTTATTGCAGGCCTGGCTGGATGCCTTGCTGGTGGCTGCGGCCGCGCCGGCTCTCTCTCCTCAGAGTATCAGTCATGTCTGCCTGCTCGGTTTAAGCAAAGACAAGGGTAATACCTGGCTGCGGGAAATACAGCTGGGCTTGCCCGCACCGGACACTGCGCTGGCTTTAATTAAACAGGCCGTCGACTGGTACTGGCAGTGCTGGTGTAAACCCATCGCGCATTTACCCGATACGCTGTGGAGTCTGATTCAGGCGCAGGAATTATTTGCCGAAAAACACGCTGACGATACCGACGCGCAAGCCGATGCCATGCAAAAAGAAATCAGCAAACTGGCCGAGCGGGATTTTGGTGAACTGGCATCACCTTATTTACAGCGCTGTTTGCCGGATTTTGTCGCGCAGTTGCAAAGCCAGTCGCTTGATCAGTGGCTTGCTGAGCAGGGCATCTTGCTGACCAGTCTGAAAAAACACATAAAAACCGATGAACTGCATAAAGATTCCGCTGCCAGCTACAGTGGAGGAGAAGGCGCATGAAAACCTTATCCATTCCTGATTTTCCGCTGTACGGTCAGTCGCTGATTGAAGCCAGTGCCGGTACCGGTAAAACCTTTACCATTACCGGCCTGTATAACCGTTTGATTCTTGGTCACGGTCGTCCGCGTTTGGGCTGTGATCAGATTCTGGTGGTGACCTTTACCCGTGCCGCCACCGAAGAATTGCGTGGCCGTATCCGCCAGCGCCTGCGTGATACGCTGGAAGATTTATTGTCGCTGGAAAACGACCAGCCGATTGACGCTCAGCAGCAGAGCTATTTACAGCAACTGGCTGAAGCACGGTACAGCGATATCGACAGCCTGTGTAAGCAACTGAAACCCTGGCTGCAAAGCAA
Source organism: Thalassolituus sp. UBA2009 (assembly GCF_002335285.1). NCBI lineage: Bacteria > Pseudomonadati > Pseudomonadota > Gammaproteobacteria > Oceanospirillales > Oceanospirillaceae > Thalassolituus > Thalassolituus sp. UBA2009. Next base: position 6,395 of record NZ_DDCJ01000039.1, on the reverse strand, counting down.
TCTGGCATTAATGGATGAAGCGGCGATTTATACCATTCACGGTTTTTGTCAGCGCATGCTTAAGCAGTTTGCCTTCGACAGTGGAGTGGTATTCAGCGCCGAGCTGGTGCTCGACAGTGACAGTTACCTGCAGCAGGCCTGTGAAGATATCTGGCGTCAGCAGGCCTATAGCCTGAATGAACAGCAGAGCCGTTATTTAATCAGCCGTTATGCCGCCCCGGACGATGTGCTGGCGAAAGTTAAAGCGCGGATTAACCGCCCGGATATGACGGTAATTCCGCCGCTTTCAGCTGATGGCCTGAGCAAGGCGTGGCAAAGCGCCGAAGCCGCATTTACGACCGCCAAAGCCGCCTGGTCGCAAATCAGTGCGGCTGATGTGGTGCAGTTAATTGCGGATTCCGGGCTGGATAAAAAATCCTACAGCAAACGTTTTGCCCCGAACTGGGTAGAAGAAGCGGCCGGCTATTTTGCCGGACGCTTTTATATGCCGGCGCCAAAAAACCTCTACCGTATGACGCCAGCCGCGATGGCAGAAAAGCTGAAAGACGGTGGCGAATTACCGCAGCATGCGGCCTTTGACGCGACTGAGGATTTTCTGCAGGCGGCCAACCAGTTAGCACTGCTGCTGGAAGCCGCGTGGATGGACGCCATTAAAGAGCGTTATTTCGAGCTGCTGGAAAAAGCCGGCGCCTTAACTCCGGATGATTTATTACGTTTATTGGTCAATGCTCTGCGTGCCGAGCAGGGCGAGTTACTGGCCAGTCATATCCGCCGCTTATATCCGCTGGCGATGATCGACGAGTTTCAGGATACCGACCCGCAGCAGTACGAAATTTTTAACCGCATTTATCCGCCGCAGGATGATGCTGAGGAGGTTTCTGACAACGCGCTGGCGACTCAGCCAGGTCAGAAGGGGCAGGCAGGTCAGCATGGCCTTATTATGATCGGCGACCCGAAGCAGGCCATCTACGGCTTCCGCGGCGCCGATATTTTTACCTACATCAAAGCCCGCCGTCAGCTGGACGAAGAACGCCGCTTTACTCTGGAAAAAAACTGGCGCAGTCATAGCCAGCTGGTGGCCGGGGTTAATCAGATATTTGCCGGGCACGACAGCCCGTTTGTATTCGATAAGGATATTCAGTTCGTTAATGTCTCGGCGGCAGGTAAACCCGACGGCCAGCCATTGAAAATTGCCGGTGAAGAACAAACCCCGCTGCAGCTGTGGCATGACGGCGGTGAATATTCACGCAGCCGGGCGCAATTTACCGCTGCAGAGCAGTGTGCCGAGAAAATTGATGCCTTAATGCATGGTGATGCGACGTTGGGTAATGAGCCGGTGCAGGCGCGCGATATTGCCGTGCTGGTGCGCAGCCGCAAGCAGGCCGGGTTAATCCGTGAGGCGTTATCTGCGCGCCAGATCGGCAGTGTGTTTTTAACCCGCGACAGCGTATACGACAGTCTGGAAGCGCGGGATTTATTTGCCTGGTTGCAGGCAGTGGCTCATCCCAGTGATGAGCGTGCATTGCGTACGGCCATGGCTACGGAAACCCAGGGCTTAACTGCCGCGCAGCTGGATGCCCTGTTAAACGATGAGCAGGCGTGGGAACGCACGCTGGAGCAAAACCACAGTTACCATCAGCTATGGCAGCGTCGCGGTGTTATGGCCGCCATTATGCAATGGCTGGAAGAAGACGGTCGCGCACAGCGTTTGCGTCGTCATCAGGATGGCGAACGCCGCATTACCAACCTGATGCACTTAGGTGAATTGCTGCAAAGTGCTGCCCGCCGTTTGCGCGGCCACGAAGCGCTGTTGCGCTGGTTTGGTGAGCATATTTTCTCGGATAACCGCAGCGGCGATGAAGCACAGCTGCGCCTTGAGAGCGACGCCAATCTGGTCACCATTGTCACTATTCATAAATCCAAAGGTCTGGAATATCCGCTGGTGCTGCTGCCGTTCCTGTGGGACGACAGTTATCTGCCTAACCCGAAAAGCGATACCCAGTATTTCAGTGAAACAGACGGCATGGTGCTCAATCTGGAACCGGATGATGAAGCCAAAGCACTGGCTGTACGCGATTCTCTGGCCGAGTCTCTGCGCTTGCTGTACGTGGCATTAACCCGTGCCGTGCAGGGCTGTTTTATCTGGCTGACCGATGCGGTGGATGGCAAAAGTAAAAAGGAGAAAAAATCCCGCATTGCGCAAACCGCACTGGGTTATCTGCTGGCCGTAGACAATGATCCTGACTGGGCCGGCTTAAAACAATCGGCCTCGACTGAATGTTTAATTACCGATTTGCCGGACTGGCCGCTAGATGAACTGCGTCGCCAGGCTGTTGTACAGGAAGCGCCACAGGCGGCAGTGTGCCAGCCGCATAGCTGGGATAGCTGGCGGGTAAGCAGTTACAGTCAGCTAACCGCCGATGATCATAGCGGACATACTGCTCATGATGATGTGCTGGTGATGGATGAAAGCAGTGAACAATCAGACAGCGATGAATCGGTTTCCGAATTTATTGACGCAGCGCTGCTGAACGAAATCAGCGAGCGTGAATTTGATGCCACAGCAGCGGCACTGACCTTTGCCAAAGGCGCAAACGCCGGTACCTGTCTGCACGCCATTTTTGAACACTGGGATTTTGTCGATAGCGAATCGCTGTTCAGTATTACCGAGCGTGAACTGAGCCACTATGGTTTAGCGCTCAGTGAGGATGAAGCCGGCGCCGGGGAAAAACAAAAGCAGATCAATAACATTGCCGGCTGGATGCAGGCGGTGGTGAACAGTCCACTGATGAATGATCAGGGCGAGCAATTCACCTTAGCGGATATTTCTGCGGCCAATCGCCTCGATGAAATGGAATTTTACCTGCCGGTGCAGCAGCTTAAGGCGGCGGATATTAATCGTCTGTTAGCTGACCCGGCGAAAAGCGGGCGCTTTCATTTCGATACCTTAAGCGGCTATTTAAAAGGTTTTATTGACCTTATTTTCTGCCATAACGGCCGCTATTACGTGGCGGACTATAAATCCAATCATCTGGGTTTCAGTATTAACGACTACACCCCGGCGGCATTAAAGGTGGCAATGGCCGATCATCAGTATGATTTACAGGCCTGGCTGTACACGGTTGCTCTTGATCAGCTGCTGCGTCAGCGTCTGAATAATTATGATCCGGCTCAGCATCTGGGCGGCGTGTATTACTTCTGGCTGCGCGGTATGCATCTGGGCGTCGGCGCCCCGCGTTTAGTTGCCGATGATGCGGCTGCCTCACAGCAGGATTTATTTGCCGCACCCGCACTGACTCAGGTGCCGGGCGTGTATTACCACGCTGTCGACCTTGATGCGTTGCAACGCTGGCGGCAGGCGCTGTTACCGGATTCTGTCTGCGCGCGAAACAGAACTGATAATAAAGCGGAGGCCGGTGTATGAATCCGCTGCTGTTGCAATATTTGCCCGACATTGAAGTGAAAAACCTGCGTGATATTGACCGTCAGGTGGCTATGCAGATGCTGCAGTGGGAATTGCAGGCGTCGGCGGACGCCGAACCGCACACGCTGCAGTTACTGGCGATGGCGTCGGTGATGGTCAGCGTTGCTCTGGGTAAGGGGCAGGTGTGTTTGCCGCTGACATCCTGTGCCTTGCCTGAATGGCGCGAGTTCTGGAGTGAGCATTCGTTACTGGCCAGTTCGCTGCTGGCTGCTTGCCGTACGGTGTATGTGGCGGAAGCCAGGCCGAAAACAGCCGTTGGCGAATTTCGCGATTACGCCCAGCAGCCGCTGGTACTCCATGGCAATAATCTCTATCTGGCGCGTTATTTTTTCTACGAGCGCGGTGTATTAACCCAGATTCACCAGCGCCTGGCGCAGGAACCGGCGTTAAAGGATACGGAGCTGACCAGCACGCTGACGCAATTGTTCGGCGAGCCGGGTGCTGTTAATCCGGGGGCTGCTAGCTCAGAGGCCGTGGTTGACTGGCAAAAAGTGGCTGCCGCCAGTGCCTGTATCCGTAATTTTGCGGTGATTACCGGCGGCCCGGGCACGGGTAAAACTACCACGGTGACGCGCCTGCTCAGTGCTTTGCTGAGTCAGAATCCGCAAATGTCGATTGCGCTGGCCGCGCCCACCGGTAAAGCCGCTGCGCGCATGACGGAATCCATTCGTGGTGCCAAATTACGCGCCCAGCAAAGCGGCGAAAAGTCGCTGCCCTTTGCCGAACAGATTCCGGACGACAGTTACACGCTGCATCGTTTGCTGGGCTGGTCACCACGCGGCTTCCGTTATAACGCCAATCGCCATTTACCCTTCGATTGCGTGGTGGTGGACGAAGCCTCGATGGTCGATCTGCCGATGATGTATCACCTGTTTCAGGCATTGGCCGCCGATACCCGCTTAATTCTGCTCGGTGACCGTGATCAGCTGGCCTCCGTAGAAGCGGGCAGTGTGCTGGCGGATTTATGCGATGCCGGCGTGCAGCACGGTCCGGACAGCGCTTTTGCCCAACGTCTGCAGCAACTGACCGGTTTTGATTTAACGGCCGTCACAGAAGAAGCTGTAAGCCCGATGCAGAATGCGGTAGCGTCACTACGGGTATCCCATCGTTTTACTGCGGACAGTGGCATTGGCCAGCTGGCGGCGGCGGTCAATAACAGTGACATTGCACGTGCCGATCAGGTGCTGCGCTATTTTGCCGATGTGCGTTTTGTGGCAGTGAATCCGCTGGCCGAGCAGCCGTTCTGGCAACAGCCGCAATGGCAGCAAACCTTAATGGATGGCTACCGTGATTACGCCGAAGCATTGCGCGCTTTTGCTGCGGATAAAGCCGATGCGAACGATGTTTTTAGCGCCTTTAACCGTTTTCAGATTCTGGTGGCGCTGCGCCAGGGCCCTTATGGGGTGGAGCAGGTGAATCAGCGCACTGAGCGTTTACTGCAGGCAGCGGGATTAATCGATACCCGTGCTTCGGCTTCCGGCTGGTACGCCGGCCGGCCGGTAATGATCAGCCGTAACGATTACGATCTCGGTCTGTATAACGGTGATATTGGTATTGCTTTGCCGCTAACGGATGAACAGGGCAGGCAGACGTTAAAAGTCGCCTTCCCGGATGCCGACGGCGGTGTACGCTATTTATTGCCCAGCCGTTTGCCAGCCCACGAAACCGCCTTTGCCATGACCGTGCATAAAAGCCAGGGCTCGGAGTTTGATCATCTGTGTCTGCTGTTACCGGAGCAGTGGCAGAGCGTTATTACCCGCGAGCTGATTTACACCGCCATCACCCGCGCGAAAAAGACCTTCAGCCTGTTTGGCGGCACAGCCTGCTGGCAACAGGGGCTGAATACCCGGGTGCAGCGCGCCAGTGGTTTACGGGAAGCACTCTGGCCTCAGCGCTGAGGTCCGGTGTGGTGTGTTTGCGTGCTCAATATTTTTTATTGACCACGTAAACAAGGCTGTATACATTTGTATTCACTGTGTATGCAGATGAACAGGGAAGCTCATGATCAGCAAGTCACAATCAATCAGTGTGCGTTTATCGGAAGACGATTACGCCTATCTGATGGCCATCCGCCAGAACGGTGCGCTGACCCAAAGCGATAAAGTTCGCGAGCTGATTGCTATGGCGCGGGAAGCGGTGGGCACCGAAAGTTTTGCCCGCTCGTTTATTACCGCCAGTGACAGCATGGCGCCGTATCGCGCACGTTATAAATCCCCCGAATCTGATCGCAGCATCCTGAATGAAGCGGTCTTTGATCTGCTTACCGAAAGCGCTGCCATTATTCAGTCGCAGGACAGCAAAGCCTGTGCTGCTGATCTCGAACGGCACTTATTTCCTGTTGTCAGCGATATGCTGCGTCGTCTGCTGCCGCCATTACTGGCGCAAAGCGGCGGTACACTGCTGAATAATGATCTGGCTGAGCAACTGCAACAGCAGCTGCTGACGGATTTTTCTCACCTGAATTGCGCCAACCGCAAGGAGTAACACCATGTCTGAAGGATTATTAAAACGTATCGGCCGGCTGGTGTCGGCATCCGCCAACTCTCTGGTCGACAGCCTAGAAAATGCCGCACCGACCATGGTGATGGAAGAAGCGATCCGCGAAATCGACAGCGCCATCGCCGATGTCCGTGCCCAGCTGGGCAAAGTTGAAGCGGCGCGTTATCTGAGCGCCAAAAGTTTAAACGCGGATAACAGCCGTCATGCTGAACTGCAGGCGCAGATTGAAGTGGCTGTTGCTCAGGGCCGCGATGATCTGGCCGAAGCGGCGATTGCGCGCCAGATGGATATCGAAGCCATGATTCCCGTGGTTGAGAAAAGCATCGCCGACAGCGACGCCGAAATTAATGAACTGAATTCCTATATTCAGGCACTGCAGGCGAAAAAACGCGAAATGCAGGAAACCCTGAAA
>NZ_DDCJ01000112.1:0-9436 GCF_002335285.1 Thalassolituus sp. UBA2009 | reverse complement strand
GACCAGAAATATCATCGGTTTCTGTGGCGGCCCCAGAGGCGCAGAAAACCATCACCGCGATTCCGCTTTTCAGATCAAACGTATTCGTTGAAATACGGCTGATCGGATTGCTTAAACCGGCGATCGTGCGGCGCCAGACAACCAGATGATTCTGCGGCCTTCAGAGCAAAACCCTGCCCCGGAGCGATACAAATTTATTCAGGTTTTAAAAAGTCGATCCGGGGCGAATTGTTTTGCGTGCCGCATAATCATTGCCGTTGGCTGGATGAAGCCGGACGCGCCGAAAAGAGAGGATCGTAAGGAGATACCTCTCCTTACAGGGGGCCAGGGGCTTGCCCCGGAAAGGCGTTTCAGGTTGAAAAACAGTTGTCGATCAATGTCACTCCAAATTATGGGCAAGCAGTGCTGCACTGCTTGCCTTTATTGTGTCAGACCGATGCGGGTTCTGACTTCTTCTCTTTACCGGCACTTTTCTCCGTTTTATCTGCCATCACTTCGGGTTTCTGAGCCGCAATACTGACCCAGTCAAAATGCGGTGCAAATACCTTTTTCGTGCGCGCACGGTATTCCAGCGTGGATGATGGCCAGATGGTAAAGTTTTTGCCGTCCGCCTGCTGATACCAGCTCTTACAGCCGGAGGTCCAGACCGTATTTTTCATCCGCCCCTGAATTTCAGCGTTGTACTTATTCTGTTCTTCGATTTTAACGTTAAAGTAATCAACGCCTTTTTCCTGAACCTTTTTAATACACTGGATAATGTAATTCACCTGAGATTCGATCATAAAAATAATCGAATTGTGGCCCAGCGCCGTATTAGGCCCAACCAGCTGGAACAGGTTCGGAAAACCGGATACCACAGTCCCCAGATAGCCTTCGGCGCCATCGGCCCAGTCTTTCATAATGCTGTGCCCCGGCAGTCCGTCCAGCGTAAAGTCTTTCATAAAACCACGCGGATCAACGATAAAACCGGTGCCGAGAATAATGGTATCGCAGGGACGTTCAACGCCATTGCGGTCGACAATGCTGTGCTCACGGATTTCCTGAATACCGTCGGTAATCAGATCAACATTACTGCGGTTAAAGGTCGGGTAATATTTATTGGAAATCAGAATACGCTTACAGCCAATGGTGTAATCCGGTGTCAGCTTTTTACGCACCGCCGGGTCTTTTACTTTCATGCGGATAAACAGCTTCGCCAGACTCTGTAAGGCAACGGCAAGGCGCGGATGGAAAATCGGCCAGACCCGCATTTCATTGGTGATATATAAACGCGCACGGTGCAGCTTGCGCAGCGCGGGAAAGTTGCGGAACAGGGTCTTGCGGATTTCACCGTAGCGGCGCTCATCGCGCGGAATAACCCAGGCCGGAGAACGCTGATAAACATCCAGCTGCTGCACCTGCGGCGCAATTTCCGGCAAATACTGCACCGCGCTGCCACCGGTACCAATGGACGCGACGCGCTTGCCGTTGAGATCGTAGCCATGATCCCAGCGTGCAGAATGCATGACCTTACCTTTAAAACTGTCCAGACCGGGAATATCCGGAATCGCCGGGTGATGCAGCGGACCCGAGGCCAGCACAAAATAACGCGCGCGGATTTCTGCACCGCCTTTGGTGCCGATGGTCCACAGTCCGGTTTTACTGTCAAACTGGCTGCGGTTTACCTCATGGCCAAAGCGGATAAAAGGGCGCATCTGATAATCGTCGGTGGTTTTTAAAATGTAATCCTGAATTTCATGCCAGGATGCATAGCGTTTGCTCCACTCCGGATTACCGGCAAAGGAGTACGAGTACAGATGCGACTGCACATCACAGGCACAGCCCGGATAGGTATTGTCACGCCAGGTGCCGCCAACCTCATCGGCTTTTTCCAGAATAATAAAATCCCTGATGCCCGCTTCTTTCAGCTGAATGCCCATACACAAACCACCAAAACCGGCACCGACAATGACAACGTCGGTGGTTGCCGGTAAAGCCTGCTGAGAATCCTGGGTATGTTTTTGCTGCGTCATGATGTTCACCTTTATTGTTATTCGCTCAGGCCGCCGGAGAGGGCTTTTCCTGCAAAGCGGCTGCGGCCATGATCTGAATCTACGTTTCCGGGCGCGGCTGTGGCTATGCTGGAAAAAACAATAAATTGATAAAAACGGCCATTATGACCCTGCGCTCAATTCTCGCCCTGACCTTTACCGTCGAACAGCTGCGCCAGCATTATCAGCTGGATACCGAAGCCATCCTTGCCCGTCATGGCTTACAGCAGGCGCATCTGGATGCCAATGCCACCATCAGTCAGGCCGATGAGCTGGCGATTCTGGCCGAATTTGCCGACCAGATTCAGCACGATCCGCTGGCGGCCATCACCATCGGCTCTACCTTTGGACTGTCGAGTTATGGCGCTTTTGCCATGATGCTGATGAGCTGCAGTTCGGTGTATGAGGCCTTTGCCCTGGGCATTAAATATCAGCAGCTGAGTTACCTGTTCAGCGAGCTGGATTATCAGATTGATGGTGATACCGTGCTGTTAAAACTGAAGCCCTATCCTCTGCCCGATCATCTGCAGCGCTTTATTGTTGACCGTGATGTGGCCGGTACCTGGCATTTTCTTAATATCATGCAGACCATGCTGGGCCGTAATCTGAAACCGCTGGCCATCCGTATGCCTTATCTGCAGCCGGCAGAAGCTGCAGCCTACCGGGAAAAATTCCAGTGTCCGGTAGAGTTTGGCTGTGATGAGGCAGCCTTTGTGCTGCCGCTGGAGGTGTTGCGCCTGCCCTTTCCCGGCGCCAATGCCACGGCACTGGAGCTCTATCGTGGTCAGTGCGAAGAAATCATAAAGCAACGCAGTCAGGTGCGGACAGAAGCATTAAGCGAACGCTTAAAACAGTATCTGACGATGTTCAGCCAGCGCTTTCCTGCCATTAAAGACTGTGCCGCGACCTTTGGTTTAAGCGAGCGCCAGTTCCGCCGTTTATTAAGCGACGAAGGGCAGAGTTTTCAGCAGATTCTGGATAACGTGCGCGCGGAGAAAGCCTGCCATTTACTCAGACATTCATCCCACAGTGTGGAAAAAATAGCGTTATTACTGGGGTATTCTGAGGCAGCAGGATTTATTCATGCCTTTAAAAAATGGCAGAACATTACTCCGGCACAGTACCGCAAACAAACAGCAGAAAAGACAGAGCCCGGCGCCTGAATTGCGCTGCTATTCCGCAGGCCAGGCGCTGTCGTCGGCGGCCATAAACTCTTCGCCATCACCGATAAAGTCGTCAGCATCATCCTGACTGTCGGCACCACCGAATAAATCGTGCAGCAGGCTTTTTTCATCTCCACTGACGGCGGTTTCAGCCATATCCGGATGTTCAAAGCAGACCTGATTACGTCCCTGACGTTTAGCCTGATACAGGTAATGATCGGCTCGGCCAATCAGGCTGCTGGCGCTGTGCGGCTGCTGGGCACTGTGTAATGCCAGCCCGATGCTGGCAGTAATCTGCAACTCACCACCATCAATGCGCACCAGTGTGGAAGCAATATTCTCCCGTAATCGTTCAGCCACCTGCACCGCCAGCATCAGCTCGGTGGAAGGCAGAATAATGACGAATTCTTCGCCACCATAGCGGCACTGCACATCCAGTTTGCGTGTACTGTCGCGGATTAAACGCGCGGTCTGTTTCAGTACTTCGTCGCCAGCGGGATGGCCCCAGGTATCGTTAATGGATTTAAAGTGATCAAGATCGACCATCATCAGCGCTGTCGACATCAGGGTACGCTGAGTACGTTCCAGCTCCTGTTCCAGCGCTTCACGGAAATGCCGCAGATTATAAAGCCCTGTCAGCGGATCGGTTGCCACCTGTTCACGCAGCAACTGCACTTCATCAATAAAGGGGCAGCTCAGCTCCCCGACCGGACATGCGGGGATCGTCTGATTACTGCTTTGCGATTGTCCGGATGACGTTGCGTCGCTCATCTGTCCACTTATGTTTGTTGTTGTGACACGCTAAAAGCGCACGGCCCCGGGCCGGTTAACGCTCAAAGTTTAGCCGAAGATCAGCCATTTGCCGGATGTTGGAGTGACAAATATGTCAGAAATCATCCGGCGCCCGCAGCCCCGCCCCCAGCTCGTCCACATCCGGTTCCAGACCCGCAGCACCCACCCCGTCGAGCCTGCCGTTCAGGGTTGGTAAGCGCACACTGAACTGCACGCCACGGATATCAAGCGGCATAAAACTGAGCAGGTCGGACTTTGCGTCCGCTCAGGCTGATCAGCCATTGCGGCTGCGCCGGATTGTGCGGATCAAACCACTGGCTTGTGCCTTCCACCAGCGTCAGGCGCGCAACCTGCGGATTACTGCGGCTGCTGACCTCAATACTGTGCAGCCGTTTTTCTGCACGCAATTCCCACTGTTTTGCAGCCTCGGCATTACTGTCTGCCAGGCACACCTGTGGTTCACCGGCAGCGTTCAGCGTCACCTCCAGATTCAGGTTCTGCACTTCGCCACCGGCCAGTTCGATGCGCAGGTGGTACAGCTCGCTGTGGTTATGAATATTGTCGAAACCGATATCACCATCAAAGCCCTGCACGATCTGCTGGGCAAAATACAGTCCCAGACCTTTACCGTTATGTTCACGCGCACGGCGGGTGGAAAAGCCCAACTGAAAAATCTGCTCACGGGATTCATCACTGATATGCGGGCCACGGTTATAGATGCTCACACATAAGCATTGCTGTGCTTCCCACAGGCGGATAGCAATCGGCGCAAAGCGGCTTTTGTACTGACGCTTGGTGGCAAAGAACTGGGCATTGCGCAGCAAATTTTCCAGCAATAAAACAATGTGATTGGCATTACCCAGCAGTTCATCACAGGGCTGCAGCTCAATGCGGTAGAGACCTTCGCTGTCGGTGAGTAATAACGGTTTGTCCTGTTGTACAGACAACTGCGCCAGAGCGTCGGCGTTGTATAAAAATGCCGGCTCCGGATTACCCTGCTCATCGCACAGGGTAACGCCCAGATGCAGCGTCAGGGTATCCAGCAACGCCCGCTGCGGATCGAAAGTGGGCACCAGTGGCAGCTCACTTAAGGCGCTGCCCTGTAATTCCGCCTGAAATAATAATTCTTCACAGCGGCTGACATTGGCACCGATATGCAGCGCCATATTGTCGGTGGTGGATAAATCGAGTAAATCCCATAAATAGCGCATGCCCACCAGCGCCTGCTGATACAGCAGCGCATTATTACCCTGCTCATCCGGCAGGCTGTGACCAGCGGCATAGGTGAGAGCTGATTGCACCTTATCGAACGAAATTACACCGTTATGACGTACCTCAGCCGCGATGCTTTTAAAGTGCAGGTATTTTTCGTCGTACTCCATATATTCCAGCAATTTATCGCTGATAAAGAGTTTCAGTTTGTCGGTATGACTGGCCGAGGTCTGCGCCCGCTGCTGCAGCTGACGCTTGCTGTTCCACAATTGTTGCAGACTGGCTTTGACCTTGCGCTGCTGACGGCTGAAATGGCGAAAATCCAGCCAGGCAAGAATTAAAAAGGCAGCAAAGGCGGCACTGAAATACTGTGTACTGAAAATAAACGCCGGTATTTTCATCATATCGGCCAGCGCTGGTGACAACAGCAACAAGGCATAAAACAGTAATAATTTCGCTGCCAGTAAGGTGCGCCATGGATAACGGATACGGAAGATAAATTTATCGCCGCGGTCTTCCGTCTGCAGAGTCTCTTCCGCGCTGTTGCTGTCTTTCATTGCTGCTCCGTTTAACTGTTTTACGCAGATATCAGTCTTTAGCGGCTGGCCTGAACCTGTTTATCTCAGGCCGGTGCTTTCCATAAATAGGCGCCTTCGGCGCCAAAGGTGGCAATACCCTGCCCGGCTTTGCATAAATTCATAAAGGCTTCTTCATCGCCATGGGCCAGCGCCAGCGATTTACGCAGGGTTTTAATATGCTGGCGATAATTGGCGTAGGAAAATTTTTCCAGATCGGCATCCAGCCATTCCGCCATTTGCAGTGTAGTGACCGGGCGCGGTGACGCCTCCACCAGAAAACGCAGAATCTTACGCGGTGTCGGCGCCAGAGGCCGGGCCTGATTGGCCGGGTTCATTAATTTCTGACCTTTCCACCACACTTCCCAGCTGACCAGATCAATACGTAATTCGCCGCTGACCAGCTGAGATTTTTTATTCGCCGCCGGAGTCAGACTCTGGCGTAACAGAGCTTTCATGCGCCACAGCAAAACCCCTTCGATATTACGCTGATGCTTGGCAATAAAATCCTGGGTAACGCCCTGCTCAAAGGCTTTCTGTTCAATACCGGTGCCGGAATGTTCGGATAAAAACACAATCGGCAGTGCAGGCCACTTTTTCAGCAGCGCACGCGACACACTGAAACCGCCATCGTCGTTACCGTTCAGGCTGGCGTCGAGAATGGCGATATGCGGCGCATCGGCGTCATCGGTCTGGCTGATACGCGCCAGTGCTGCTTCGGAAAACTTAAACACCTCAAGCTTATTGTGCTCAGCGTCCGGCAGATCGGTTTCGGCACCGGGGGCAAAGTCGGTGCGCTCCAGCAAGGCCCGGAACTTGTCGATCCAATGGCTCTGATCTTCGACCCAGAAAATTTTAATCATCTCGTCCTCTCCTGCAGGGCCTGTTAACAGACCAGTCCTGAGCATACCACCAGCCGCCGCCGGTGCAGACGCCCGGACACAACCAGCGCGACAGAAATCACATTCTTCTCACCGATTTTTCACCGGTATCACGCAATCTGTATTCATCGGCTCTCCGCAGCCATCCTAATCCGAGTAACACGAGGACAGAATCATGAATGACCTACTCACTCTCTGGTCCGCCAACAGCGCTGTATCCGCCGCTATCTGGCTGGTGCTGGCGATGACCCTGCTGTATTTCGGCCGCAACCCGGCCCACCGTATCCTGCTCAGCAGTGGTCAGGGTCTGCGTCATATGCTGCGCATGGCCAGCCGTGCTCTGAGCCAGCTGGAACGCCAGCTGGGTAAGCGTAACCGTGAAGTATTACTGGCCGCCGCACGCAACGATGCCGAACGCCGTATCGAACGCGAATTTACCCGCATCCAGACTCTGGTGGCGCGCGATTTATCCGGCTATCCGGCACTGCACCGCCAGATCAGCACCGCCATCGACAATGTCGAGAACAGCTACCGCGAAGCCGGCGACAGCGCACCGCTGCCACCGGCCTGGGGTGAGGTGGTGAATACCATTGCCGCGCTGCCCAGCCATGGTGATCCGGCGGTTGCCAAGATTCTCAGCAATATTAAAGACGCGGTGCACGACACCCATAAAGAAACCCTGAAAACCTGGCAGGCCAGCGCCGATCAGCGCCACAAACTGCTGGCAAAAATGCAGCCGGAATGGCGCACGCTGAACGGCAAAATGGACGAGGTGGCACGCACTATCGATAACCTCGATAACCGTACCCACCAGCTCGACAAGCAGATGCAGCACTATGAAGAAGTGCGCCGTGGTGAAGATGCGGCGGTACGCAGCCTGACGTCCAGCTCGCTGACCCAGTTCTTTATTGCCGGTCTTGTGCTGACCATTGCCCTGCTCGGTGGCCTGATCAACTTCCAGCTGATCGCCATGCCGATGTCGGAAATGGTGGGTGGAACCAGCTATATCGGTGGCGTAAAAACCTCAGATATTGCCGCGCTGGTGATCATTCTGATTGAGATTGCGATGGGCCTGTTTTTGCTGGAGTCGCTGCGCATTACCCGTCTGTTTCCGATCATCAGCAGCATGGATGATCAGATGCGCCGCCGCATGATGATTATCAGCCTCAGCATCCTGTGCATTCTGGCCGGTATCGAAGCCTCACTGGCCTATATGCGTGACCTGCTGGCACTGGATAAAGAAGCCCTGCAGCAATCACTGAGCATGGCGGCAAATGCCTCCGGCGTAGCCGCCAGCAATGCAGAATTCCGCTGGATTCCATCCATCGGGCAAATGGTGATGGGCTTTATCCTGCCGTTTGCGCTGGCCTTTATCGCCATCCCGCTGGAGTCCTTTATTCACTCGCTGCGCACCGTGCTGGGTCTGGCACTGGTCGCCATGATCCGCCTGGTCGCCATTGCCGCCCGTCTGCTCGGCAACCTGGCCGGTCACAGTGCCACCCTGCTGACCCACGCCTACGACCTGCTGATCATGCTGCCGTTAAGCATCGAGCGTCTGTTCAGTCGCAAGCGCGAAGCGGCAACGGCGGTGCAGTTTGACGACAGCCAGACCACCGATGAGCTGGCCGATGCCATCCCGGATGTGGCCGCCGAAGAAAAACGCAGCCGTAAAGGCCGCAGCAAAAGCAGCAGCAACAGCAGCAACAGCAGCAACAGCAGCAACAGCAGCAACAGCAGTGACGATGCGGCTGTAGCTGTCGCCTGAATCAGAGGAGTGACGATTATGAATAGCTTCAAACGCCTTGTTGCCACCGCCGCCCTGCCCCTGAGCTTACTGCTCAGCGGCTGCGGCGAGCAGGCACCACAGAATAAAGCGGTCTACCTGCTGATCGACACCTCGGGCACCTACACCCAGGAGCTGAACAAAGCACAGGCCATCCTCAACTATCTGCTGGCCAACCTCGACAGTGGCGACTCCATTGCCGTGGCCCGTATCGACAGTGGCAGTTTCAGCGAGAAAGACATCATCGCCAAAACCACCTTCGATATGCGTCCCAGCACCGCCAACGATCAGAAGCGTCAGTTCAAGCTGGCCATGGATGAGTTCGCCGCCAACCTGAAAAAAGGCAGCGCCAATACCGACATCACCGGCGGTGTGCTGCAAGCCACGCAATATCTGAACGAAACCGGTGCCGGTAATAAATACGTCTTTATTTTTTCCGATTTAGAAGAGGATTTACCCCATGATCACATTAGAAACTTTCCAATTAGTCTGGATAACATTCACGTGGTTGCTCTCAATGTCACTAAGCTACGCAGCGATAACATTGACCCGCGGGACTACCTCAACCGCCTCGCAAGCTGGCAGCACAGAGTCGTAGAAGGTGGTGGTGACTGGCGCGTGATTAACGATCTGGAGCGTATGGATAAGCTGATCGTTGCCAACTGATAACATGGTTAAAACTGCTGTAAATCCTCCCCCTTGCCGGCCTCAGTGCCGGCTTTTTTTATACGGCTTATCTCTGCCTGCGGCGCTGCTGCTGTTATGATCGGCACACTGCCACGCAACGAAAAACGCCATGAGCACCAAAGACACCGATACCCGTCCCGACCGTAATTTCGACGATCTGGCCGCACGCTTTGCCCGCACCATTTATGCAACACCCAGAGGCCAGCTGCGGCTGATGGCGTTACGTGCCGATTTTGCCGATCTGAAGATTGCGTTGCCGGATGCCAGCGTACTGGATATCGGCGGCGGTCAGGGGCAGTTCAGTCTGGAGCTG
>NZ_DDCJ01000024.1:0-3929 GCF_002335285.1 Thalassolituus sp. UBA2009 | reverse complement strand
GCTGCAGTGATGCCAGTGGTACATTAACGGTTACTGCCACCTGTAATGTAAATACCGCCGCTGTTGGCGAATACCACTGCGATTACAGTGCAGAAAACAACGCGGGCAGTAAATCGGTACGCCGCATTATTACAGTGATTGACCCTGATGCACCTCTGGAAACCTGCAGCGAAATAAGCGCCAGTCCGGCTGCGCATATCAGTGCCGGACGTGCGGTTGCAGGCGGCAGTTTCAGTCTGCGGGCTGTCAGCAATGGTGACCAGCAGGATATTGGTTACGCTTACGACAGCTGGGGCAGTGTTACCCTGACCGAAGGTGAAGCGGGGCTTTGGTATGCACAAAAACCGGCAGCCTGTAATGGTACGTCTGACCCCGATCCGCAACCCGATACCTGCGATGACTGGTACAGCACTAACCTTGCACACCAGCAGGCCGGGCGTGCGTATTACAGCATGGGGTATTACAGCACTGGCGGGAATGATTCTCTGGGAGCGCTATCCGGTATGTACACCTGGGTTAAATCAGGCAGCACTGGTGTGTATCAGGCTGGCCGTTGTAATTAATTTTTCATAATAAAAAAGCCGGGCAGTAATATGTCCGGATTTTTTATGACTTTATTTTTCATTTATTTTCGCTGGTCGTACCAAAGTACGGTATTTATCAGTATTGCCGGAAACTAGAATTCAGTGATGTTGCAGAGCGTTATTTTTCTGCCATTTTTCAGTTTTCCGGAGTCTTTATTGTGTCCTATCAGGATTTTCCGAAACTTATCAGTGCCACTGAAGCGGCTGCTCTTGTGCAGGATGGCGATACGCTGGCGACCTCCGGTTTTGTGGGTATTGGTTTTCCGGAGAAACTTGCCATCGCTCTGGAAAAACGTTTTCTGCAGGAGCAATCCCCTCAGTGGCTGACGCTGGTCTATGCCGCAGGACAGGGGGATGGTAAAGAAAAAGGGCTGAACCATTTTGCCCACGAAGGATTGGTTCGGCGGGTTATTGGTGGGCACTGGGGTCTGGTTCCGGCGCTGGGAAAACTGGCGGTGGAAGGAAAAATAGAGGCTTACAATTTACCACAGGGCATTATTTCGCATTTATACCGTGATATCGCTGCCGGAAAACCTGGCCTGCTGAGCCGGGTTGGTCTGCATACCTTTGTCGATCCGCGTCATGATGGCGGACGTATTAATGCCAATAGTCCGGAATCTCTGGTGCAGCTGCACTGCATCGGTGAAGAAGAATTTTTGTTTTATAAAAGCTTTCCTATCACCGTGGCATTTTTACGCGGCACCACTGCCGATGCGCGCGGCAATATCACCATGGAAAAAGAAGCGCTGCCATTGGAAAGTCTGGCGCTGGCACAGGCAGTACGTAACAGCGGTGGCAAAGTGATTGTGCAGGTTGAGCGCCTGACATCGCAGCACCGGCTGCATCCGTCGCAGGTGGTTATTCCCGGTATTCTGGTCGATCACATTGTGCTCGCCAGTGGTGATCAGCATTTTCAGACCTTTGCTGAATTTTATAATCCGGCCTACAGCGGTGACGTGCGTGTGTCGGATCATCTGCCCAGTGATGAACTCAGTATCCGCAAAATTATTGCCCGTCGCGCGGCACTGGAATTACGTGATCAGGCGGTGGTGAATCTGGGCATTGGTATGCCGGAAAGTGTGGTGCGGGTAGCCAGCGAAGAAAAGGTTTTAAACCAGCTGACACTCACCATTGAGCCCGGTGGTATCGGTGGCCTGCCCGCCGGCGGTTTAAGTTTTGGTGCGGTTGCCAATGCCGAAGCGGTGGTTGATCAGCCGGCGCAGTTTGATTTTTACGATGGCGGAGGTCTGGATCAGGCGTTTCTTGGTCTGGCCGAAGCCGATGCCTGCGGCAACGTGAATGTCAGTCGTTTTGGTTCACGTCTGGCGGGTGCCGGCGGCTTTATTAATATCAGCCAGAACACCCGCGAAGTGTTTTTCCTCGGCAGTTTTTTTGCCGGCGGTGTGCAACCGCAGATTCATCATGGCGAGGTTGATTGCCAGCGCAGTGAAGGGCTGGGCAAGTTTGTCAGCCAGGTGCAACACCTGACCTTTAACGGTGCTTATGCACTGAGCCGGAATCAGCGTGTGCTGTATATCACCGAGCGCTGCGTATTCCGCCTGCAGCGTGCAACCGATGGTACAGCGAGGCTGGAATTATGTGAGCTGGCGCCGGGCGTTGATCTTGAACGCGATGTACTGCGCTTTCTGCCATTTACCCCATTAATTGCTGATGACCTGCGACCGATGCCCGCAGCGATTTTCCGTTCGCAGCCTATGCGTCTGCAGCTGCGGCCAGCAGTACGCAGTTAATTATTACCTGATAAAGGAGAGCTCATGAATATTGCCAATGCAGTGGTTGCTATTACCGGCGGCGCCCAGGGACTCGGTCTGGCGATGGCCTGCCGTCTTGTTGCCCGCGGTGCCCGTGTCGCATTGCTGGACGTAAATGCCGACAAGCTTAACGAAGCGCTTACCCATTGTGCGGCAGCCGCGCAGGAACATGGTTACAGCACGGATTGTTGTGCGGCGTATCCGTGCAATGTGGCGGACGAACAACAGGTGGAAAATACCTTTGCCGCTATCGTGCGCGACTTTGGTCAGCTGGATGCACTGGTGAACAACGCCGGCGTATTGCGCGATGGTCTGCTGCTGAAAGTACGTGGTGGCGAAGTAACGGAACGCCTTAGTCTCAGCCAGTGGCAGACGGTTATTGACGTCAATCTGACCGCGCCTTTTCTCTGCACCCGTGCGGCGGCCACACAGATGGTTGGCCAGAAGCGGGGCGGCTGCATCGTTAATATCTGCAGTATTTCCATGGCCGGCAATATGGGGCAATCGAATTACTCGGCGGCCAAGGCCGGACTGGCATCGATGACGGTGGTATGGGCGAAAGAACTGGCACGTTACAACGTGCGTGTCTGCGCTATTGCACCGGGTTTTATTGCTACGGATATGACCGCGCATATGAAACCGGAAGCGCTGGAAAAAATGACCCGTCAGATTCCGCTGCAGCGTATGGGCGAGGCTGATGATATTGCCCACACGCTGCAATACCTGCTGGAAAACGAATATATCAGTGGCCGCATTGTCGAGGTTGATGGCGGTTTGCGCCTCTGATTTCGCCGTACCGTTTATACCCGGCGGAGGTGCTGTCCCGGCGGGTATCCGGAAAACAATAAACACAACGGAGATTGCCTATGTTTGTCCGATACCCCATTCACCTGCTGACCCTCACCGGTGCTGTTCTGCTGGCCTCCTGTGGCGGCGATGACAATAACACCCCATTTAATATCCGCCCGGATTTTATTCAGGGCACACTGACGGCAGTGGAATACGATGGCGTCAGTGATGATCTGCTGACCGCCGGCCTTGGCGTCAGTGGTTTACAGGGTGCTGCACCGGCGTATGCCGACGCGCAACAGCCGACGGCCGCAGAGCTGCGCCGTAAAGCCATTTACAGCAATTACCGCGCGCTGCTCGATACCACCACCGAAGGCGGCTTCGGGCGATTGTACGGCCCTAATATTTATCGGGGAGAAGTGCAGGCCCACGGCGGAAAAATCGCCGGTAAAGAATACGTTTTCCTCACCGACAGTGGCGACGGTGTGCAGCGTAACGTGACCGTTGCCGTGCAGATTCCTGCCAGCTTTGATCCGCATAATGCCTGTCTGGTGGTGGGCGCTTCATCCGGTTCGCGCGGGGTATACGGAGCCATCGGCACCTCGGCCGAATGGGGGCTGAATAACGGCTGCGCGGTAGCGCTGACCGATAAAGGCACCGGTAACGGCGCGCACGATCTGGACTCCGATACCGTGATACTGGCCGACGGTACCCTGGTAAGTGCAACGGCAGCTGGTACGGCCTCGCACTTTACCGCCAGCGATGCCGGGCTGGATGATTTCAG
>NZ_DDCJ01000021.1:0-37529 GCF_002335285.1 Thalassolituus sp. UBA2009 | reverse complement strand
AATACTGCCATGTCTTCCTTGGCTGAGTATTTTTTGGCATTGGACTCCTCGTCAGTTTGACTTTTGTGTCTGTTAAAACGGGGGAAGATCAGCGCCTGTTGCAGTGCTTTGTTATCACAGGCAATCAGCCAGTGCTGGTCATGCAGGGAGACGTCCGGAGTATCCTGGTCATTTCCGGAACCGGCACGGAGCAAAATATCGAAAGCGATTGTAGTGCCTTCTTCACTGCTGCCCTGCACGCTGATCTGACCCTGCATTAGCGTGCAAAGCTGTCTGCAGATCGACAAACCGAGGCCGGTGCCGCCGAATTTTCGGGTGGTGCTGTTATCGACCTGATTAAAGGCTTCAAACAGTTTTTCGTGATGATCGGGGGGAATTCCAATACCGGTATCCGTCAGCGAGCAGAACAGGCGGATATCGCCATTGTCTTCTTCCGCAGTGGAAGCCTTGAGAATAATTTCGCCAGCGGGAGTGAACTTCACGGCATTGGATGTCAGGTTGGAAATAATCTGCTGCAGTCTGGCCGGGTCTCCTTGCACACGGTCATGCTCAATCGCGGCAATATCCAGTATAAACTCGATATTGGAATCAAATGCCGGAACCGATGCACTGGCGGCGACAGAACTGAGTAATGCCGTCAGACTGAAGTCGGTTTGCTCAAGCTGCAGTTTGCCTGCACCTATTTTTGAAAAGTCGAGAATGTCGTTGATCTGTGCGGTCAGAGCCGAGGCACTGCTTTCCGCTATGTGGATATAGTGCTGTTGTTTCTCGTTACTGCATTCCCGTTTTAATAATGACAGCATCCCCATGATGCCATTAATAGGGGTGCGGATTTCATGGCTGACATTCGCGATAAACAGGCTTTTTGCCTGGCTGGCCTGCTGCGCTTCCTGTATTGCTTTTTCCAGCTCCTGGGTACGCTCTTTTACCTGATCCTCCAGACTGGTATTCATTCGTGCGATTTTTTCGTTCAGTAAATGCTGTTCGGTAATATCCCGGATACTGATTGCACAGCCAATAGTCTTTTGCTCAATAATAATGGGATAAATACTGGCCGAAATATGCAGTTTTTCACCCTTCTGAGTTCTTGCCCGGGTCTCACACTGGGTGAATACCTTGCCGGATAACACATCGGAAATCATATCCGGTGTGATCTGCTGATTATTACTGTCAAGAATCGTGTTAAATAGTGTTTTTCCTATCACTGTTTGTTCATGGTGGCCGAACATAACAGTGGCTCCACTGTTCCAGCTGTCGATTTTTCCATCCGGATTAATACCGATAATGGCATCGGTTGAATAATTAATAATGGCCCGGGCGGTTGATCTGGCCGTCAGTAGTGCCATACGTGCTTCTATACGGCGCTGGTAAAGCCAGGCGATTGATACTGCGAATAACAGCAGTACGGCAATCAGCAACAGAACTTTAAGACGTATGCTGTCTAACTGGCTTTCTATATCTTCGGCAGAAAAGGCGGTATGCAGGTCAAGGTAGTGCCTGCTACCCGGGCCGTCGAGGAAGATGCGACGGGAGTACGAATAAATAATATCATCCTTTGGACTGTTGTTACGTTTGAAGATATTTTTGTGATTATCAACTGCAACAGGTTCTGAATCGGTTTTCCAGTTGCTTTGCGGATCATATTCGTAACGGAACTCTTCTTTAGTGTCGGGATTTATCAGATACCCGCCGGTATCATTCAGCAGAAATATCTGCATATTGTTCGGGGTGTCACTTTTAAGATTTCTGAGCAGTGTATCGGCATCAAAGTTAATGATTACAAAGCCAAAAAAACGGTTTTCTGAATCGAAAACGGACTTGGAGATCCGGTAGGTCGGCCAGGCCGGAGTCTCAATTTTATTGTGTTCACGGTTAAGGTTGATGGCCGAGATATAGATTTCATCTTTATTCAGTTTTTCGGTATCAGAAAAGTAACTGCGTTGTCCTTTTTCCTGCAGGTCTTCCTCTGCGGTAATGCGGATCATGCCATTTTTGCGTTCGACCCTAACCAGCTCCCGGCCATTATTGGCTTTACCGATAAAGCGGATCTGACGGATCTCCTCATTGGCAGCAATAAAACCGGTAAAAATAGTCTGCAGGCGTTGTTTCCATTGTTGCGTTGTGGTGTTGTCGAGCTGATCTTTACCATTATTTTCTATTGCTCTGACAATGCCGCTGATGGGAGGGGTGCTATGAATAAAGCGGACTTTATCCTTATCGGTATTCAGCGTTTTCAGAAAATAATTGGCGCGCAATGCAGCCTGCTCACTCAGCTCAGAAAAGGCTTTCTTGTAGGCTTCGTCACGGCTGTGGCTCTCGATCAATGCCATCAGTATGCCGCATAGCAATAAAGCAACCAGACCGGTGACAATAAAAAACCTGCGCATTGTGTGCAGGTTAGCGCTGCTGCTCATGTTGGATCCTTGCCACAGACCCGTGGCCTGCGAGTGGTGTTAGCCCCTGAAAAACGGAGCAATTCTCCTGGAATTTATGCTGGTCCGCTGCGCGGTACTGTCTGACATGATTTGTAGCGGCTACCTTCTGTAACACTGCATGATTACGGGTAACCGTAACAGGAGCAGCACCTCCGGGCATTGGATCCCTCGACGTTTCCCAACGTATTAAACTTAGCTGCTATTCGTATCCGGTCAATGGCATAAGGCGGCATCTTCATCTTTCGTTCGAGCCTCTCTGCAGGTATCCTCTGCGCCCTCAGGTGCCCGGCTTATGCCGGGATAATCGGGAAACAGGTTCAATGCCTGTGCTGCCCCCGCAACGGTAATGACAGCCAGCCCAACGCTGTGCTGAACCACACACCACTGTCGCTGTAAGGCGTATGGGAAGGTTGTGGTGCTGCTGATGATCAGCAGAGTCTGAGCCCGGAGACCGGCCTGAATACAAACAGATAAACAGGCGGGGTGTCCTGGAAAGCTGGTTTCAGGTCGTCTCTGCTCTGCGCCCCGCGCAGTCTTCCCCTGTTGCTGTTTTCTGCTGCCCGCCGCGCCACTCTGGTGATTACTGACGGGTACCTGATAATGTCTTTGTTACGGCTGGCTTTGCTGGCACTCCTGTTTCTTCCGGCCCAGTTGCTGGCCGCTGCTGACCGGTACGCACTGGTACTGGTGTCAGACCGTTCGGCGGCAAGGATTGTGGCGGCAGCGCATCAGTACCTGCAGCAGGCGGCGGAGTTATCCATTCAGGTACGGACTTCCAGTCAGATCAATCAGCTGGATGATGATCAGTTGCAGCAACTGGTTGCAGGTGCCGGACAGTTGCTGTTTCTGGGAATCTTTGCCGAGCCGGTAGAACGGCTGTTAGCACTTCCTTACCCCCCAACTCAGACCCGGATCATACTGAACAGCGACCGGCGTTTGCTGGCACTGCATCAGGATGATCTGGGGGGACGCTTTCCCGCGCTTTCATCCGCCGCCGCACAGCCCTTACTGCAGGCACTGAACCCCTCTGACGGACACATGCAACAGCAATTGCAGGCCCTGCAGCAGCAGTGGCCTGCTCTGGCGCAGTGGTTACAGATGCGGGCTTACTGGCAAAACCGTGGGCAGCAGAATGATCAGGCCCTGCTGAATCTGCTGCTGCACAGCGGGCAGCCCTGGCAGCCAGTGCAGATCCAGCAGGACGAGCGCTATTTTCTCTATCAGGCTGCTCAGTCGCAGGCGCTGAGTGCAGCGGCACTGGGTCAGCGTCTGGCGCAGGAGCCGGCCCGTCCGCTGGTGATGATCATCGACCATGACAGTGGCGATCAGGCCGGCGAGTGGGATCTGCATCAGCAACTCTGCCGTTCTTTTACGTCGGCTTTCTGTGTATCTGCACTGGCTGCCTGGGGCGAGGCCAGTCGTCAGGCAAGCAGCCAGTTGCTGCAGTGGGCCTCGGGTCGCCCGGCACTGCTGATCAGTCTGCAGGACTTTGTGATTGGTGGCGGCGATGGCCGCGAAGCCGTTACCCGTGCTTTCAGTTCTGCCAGTATTCCGGTGCTGAAGGGCATCCGCCTGCTGGAGCAGAATGCGGCCAGCTATCCGTACAGCAGTGAGGGGATTCCCGCTGACAGCGTGCATTACCGGATAGCAATGCCCGAGCTGCAGGGAATCAGCCAGCCTCAGGTGCTGGCGCTGGCCAGTCCGGCGGTGCTGGACCGGCAGACCGGTGCGCGTCTGTTACAGAGTGCACCGCTGCCGGATGAAATTGCCCATTTTGCCCAGCGCGCACAGAACTGGCTGCACCTGCAGCAGAGCGCTAACCACGATAAACGCCTTGCCATCATTTACTACAACCACCCGCCGGGGCGGCACAATATCGGTGCCGACAACCTGAATGTGGTTGAGTCTCTGTGGCAGATACTGCAGCGCCTGCAGCGCGAAGGTTACGATCTGGGCGATCCACAGGCTTTGCCGGGCAGTGCTGCCGAGCTGCTGGATCTGCTGCAACAGAAGGCCGTCAATCTGCCGCAGGATGCCAGTGCCCTGCAGACGATGAGCGCCCAGGTGCAGAGCATGAGTGCAGCGACTTACCGCCAGTGGCTGCAACGTCAGCCGCCGCAGGTTCAGGCTGAGCTGGAGGATGGGCCGCTGTCGGCCCTGCATCAGAGCCTGCGGGAGTATGCCGCGCAGGCCGCCGGGCTGGATGCACAGAGCCGGGTGACATTGCAGACGCTGCTGCAGGATCAGCTGCACAGCCGTCTGCACGATATCCGTTACGTACTCGACGGTGTCCGCAGCCAGTACCGCGAGCGGGCGCTGAATCTGCTCGGTCAGCTGCAGGCTCTGTATCCGTCACTGCTGCAGCAACCATTAACGGCCAAAGGCTGGACGCAGGCTGATGCTCTGGTGCAGGCGTTGCTGGAGTTACGTATCGAAGGATTACGGGGCTGGGGCAAAGCACCGGGCAAGGTGATGGTGTGGAATGAGCGGCTGCTGTTGCCGGGCGTACAGTTTGGCAAGGTATTTTTGGGGCCGCAGCCACCCCGTGGCTGGGAGCTGAACGAAGAACTGCTGCATGCCAATATGACCTTTCCGCCGACGCATCAGTATCTGGCGTTCTATCACTTTCTGGCGGATGAATTCCGTGCCGATGCACTGATTCACCTCGGACGCCACTCCACCTACGAGTTTTTGCCCGGCAAGCGAACAGGGCTGCTGGCCAGTGATTATCCACGGCTGGTCGCGGCCGATATTCCCGGCATTTACCCCTACATCGTTGATGGCGTGGGTGAAGGTATTCAGGCCAAACGCCGTGGCTTAGCGGTGATGGTTGATCATCTGACGCCACCGCTGGCGACTACCCAGCTGTACGACGGTCTGCTGGAGTTGCGGCAGCTGATTGAAAGTGCCGAAGCGGCCAGCGACCCGCTCAGCAGGCAGAAAGCGGTCAGTCAGTTGCGCGAGCGTATCGACGTGCTGAACCTGCGGGATGAACTGAGTGCCAGCATGGATGAAGAATTACAGCTGCGCGGTATTGGTTTTAACGATATTGATGATGAATTCCTGTTGCATGAGACCGGCCACTATCTGACCCATCTGCAGGAAGAATTTATGCCCCTCGGACTGCATGTGTTTGGCCGCCGCTGGGATGACAGTGCGGTGGCAACCATGCTGACTTCAATGCAGCAGGACAATAACTGGAGCCCGGAGCGCCAGAGTCGCTACCGGCAGGCCCTAACCGCATCGCCCGATGCCGAAATGGATGCCTTGCTGAATGCCCTGAAGGGGCGCTTTGTGGCACCGGGTAAAGGCAACGATCCGATCCGGACACCGGAGGCATTACCTACCGGGCGTAATTTTTACGCTCTGGATGCCAGCCTGTTGCCGAGTCCGACTGGCGCTGCGGTCGGTCGTGAGCTGGCGCAGAAGGCGCGTGCTAAGACGCTGGCCGCCGGTGAAAAAGACGCTGTGATTCTGTGGGCCTCGGATGCGGTACGGGATGAAGGCGCGATGATTGCCTTTGGTCTGGATCTGCTCGGGGTCGAGCCGGTCTGGAATGGCCGCGGCATTATCAAAGGGCTGAAGCGCCTGCCATTAAGTGCTGCACGGCCACAGCGTCGTGATGTGCTGTTCACCAGTTCCGGTTTGTTCCGCGATTTATACGGCAGCCAGCTGGCGCTGCTGGACGAAGCCGTGCTGCTGGCGCTGGCGGCCAGCCGCACCACCATTGAACGTGACTACCCGGCGCTGAGTTATGCCCTGCAGCAGACGCTGGCACCGGTCTCGGCGCAGCTGGCAACAGAGAGTGCCGGCCAGGACACCGTGCTCACGGATGAACCGCTGGAGCAGAATCTGGTTGCGCGTAACTGGGTTGATGAACTGCGGCGCCAATTGCAGGCACAGCCGTCGGCCGATGTGGCGAAGCTGGCACAGACGGCCAGTCTGCGCGTGTTTGCGGCAGCGCCGGGTTCTTATGGGGCCGGGATTAACCGTCTGGCTGAACGCTCATCTGCCTGGCAGGAACGCTCTGAACTGGCAGACGTTTTTATCCGCCGTATGGGACACGCCTACGGTCTGAAGGAGCGCTCGCTGAGTTCCGGCAGCGGCCGCCAGCAGGCTTATCAGCAACAACTGCAGGCGGTGGCCAACACCTACCTTGGCCGTGCCAGCAATCTCTACGGTCTGATGGATAACAATGACGCCTTTGATTATCTCGGTGGTCTGAACCTGGCGGTGGAAAGTCTGACCGGTAAAGCCCCGGCCAGTTTTGTGATTGATCACAGCAATAACGATCAGCTGCAGATTACGTCACTGCAACAGGCGTTACTGGGTGAGCTGCGCGGGCGTTTTCTTAACCGCCAGTGGATCAGTCCGTTAATGGCTGAAGGCTATGCCGGTGCGCGGACGATGGGCAGCGAGTTTATTGAGTATCTGTGGGGCTGGCAGGTAACCAGCCCCCAGCTGATTGATGACTGGGTGTGGGAAGACGTAAAAGCGGTTTATATCGACGACAGCCTGCAATTGGGGATGCAGGAGTTCTGGCAGGACGGCCACAACGTACAGGTACAGAGCAATATCCTCGCGGTGATGCTGGTGGCCGCCGATAAAGGTTTTTGGGATGCCGACCCGGCGACCCGGCAACAACTGGCGCAGATGCTGGCCGGTAATATTGTGCGCCATGGTTTACCCGGCAGTGGTCATACCCATGCCAATCATCCGTTGTATGAACAGGTAAAGCGCCTGATTGCGCCGGCGCTGGCCGCCGAACTGGAGCAGGTGCTGGCCGCCAGCCGCCTGCCTGATGATTCTGCCGCTGACACCAACGCGCCGCATCATATTCAGGAAATTATTCTGCCTGACGACAAACCACAAGAGCCGGCAATGGCCACTGACGGGCAAAGCTCCGGCAGTGCGGAGAAACCCGCGGCAGAAGCATGGCAATACGGCTGGCTATTACTGCTGGCGCTGTTGGTGCCGGTCGCGGGTATGTTCCGCGCTCGCCGGTTGTAAATAATCCGGGCCTGCTTTAACCGTGAACAGACACCGTTCAGCAACATTATTTTCAGGAAAAAACGATGGTTTTTAATATCAGCGAACTGGGCCTGACCCTGCTGCATCAACTGACCGGGCTGCTGCTGCAGCCGGTTATCTGGGCATTATTATTTTTCGTTTTACTGGCGTTATACGAGGCAGGCATTGCCTGCAGTGAGCGTCTTGGTGTGATCCGTCGTCTGGTGGCCAGAGGCGACCGCGATTATTTACTCAGCGTGGGAAAACGCCGGATCGAACGTGCCGATTTTATTACCCGCATTGCACCGATGCTGGGCTTAATGGGGACATTAATTCCGCTTGGTCCCGGGCTGGCGGCATTGGGGGATGGCGAAATCCGCATTCTGACAACGGCCATGACCGTTGCCTTTGATACCACGGTGATTGGTCTGCTGGCGGGCATCGCCGGCTTTGTCCTCGGACGCTTACGCCGGCGCTGGTACGATGCCGGTTTACTGGAGCTTGAACGGCAACAAACACAGGCGCATGCATTATGAGCGATCAGTGGCGTCGCAGTGCTTTTGACAGTGAAGAAAGTGAGCCCCTTGGCCCGCTGGCAAACCTTGTTGATATTATGCTGGTATTCGCCTGTGGCTTAATTGCGGCGCTGGTGGCTCTGAGCCCGGAATTACGCCAGCACTTTCAGTTGCCGGCGGCACAGCCGGTACAGGCCGGAAAAGAATTAACGCAGATGCCGGTACAGTTACAGCAACAGCTGCAGCAAAAAGGTGAAGGGCGCGAAGGGTATGAATCTCTGGGACAGGTTTATCGCGATCCGGAAAGCGGCCGCTTAATTCTGGTGAAGTAGCAATCTGTAAGTGGCGGCGTTTCATCCGCCGGACATATTTCCCGGCTATAACGTACCGATGAATATATCCACTGACTATCGTTACAGCGGTTTGCGCCGCAGCCTGCACTGGTTGTCAGCACTGGTGATTATCTGGGCTCTGATCAGCGGCACCTGTCTGGCATTTTTTCCTTTAACCGCAGATGTTCAGCAGTGGCTTGGCCGCTTTAATGTAGCGCTGACTTTGCTGTTTATTCCGTTCTTTTTATTGCGCTCGGTTCTGGCTGTACTGCAGCCGAAACCGGCGACAACGGCGCTGACTGTGCGGCAGCAGCGTCTGGCAGCCACGGGTCACGGGCTGATTTATGTTGTTGTGCTGGCTGTATTATTCAGCGGGGTGTTTATGCTGGAGCGTCCGGCTCCGGTGTTTGGTTTGACGGAATTAATGCCACCGCTCCGTGCCGGGGCAGCCACCGCCTTCTTTGCAGCCCTGCACCATTATTCCTGCGCGTTGCTGGCTCTGTTGGTGCTTGGTCATATTGCTGCGGTTATTGTGCACCAGCGCCGGGGAGTCCGGCTGCTGCAGAAGATGCTTTAGTGCCGGTTATCTGGTGCCGGCCAATTAGTTTAGTCGGCCCGGTTCAGTCGGTTTTAATCAGCGCTTTCAGCTGATGCCCTAATTTTGCATGCTGGGTAAAACCCTGAAAATTCTGCAGTATCGGCTCTGGTCCGCTGATAACCACTGGCACCGGCGCTGCGGTATGAGTGCCGGTACTCCACACCACGCTTTGTGCGGAGGCCAGCTCGCGTGCCAGTGCATTCAGATAGCGCTCTTCGCGGTATACGTAAAAATCACTGAAGTCTTCGATATGCGGCTGAGTTGCGCCTGCCGGGTCATCGGTCTGCGGATCAAAATGCGGATTGGGATCGCGGCGCAATACCCGTTCGGCCTGTGTGCGCGAAAACGAAAAATCCAGTGCAGCATTCACTTCGGCCATTAACGAATCCGCTGTGGGTAACCCCTTTTTACCATTAGAACTGGCATCGGCCCAGAGGCGGTAATAGCCTTTTTTCTGTGCGTATAAACGATCGAGCAGACTCAGTGGCGCAAAATTATAGTTGGGGGCAAAAGCCTGACCGCGCATACCATTACCGGGTAGCGTTCTGGCCGCCGGAACATCGTGCGCGCTGTAGGAAAAACCAAAGCCGCCGGTCTCATGGTCGGCGGTTAATACCACCAGAGTATCATCGCGGTCTGCTGCCCAGTTCACCACTTCCTGAATCGCAGCATCAAAACGCAGCAGTTCATGCAGCAGGGCGCCAGCATCGTTGTTATGCCCGGCCCAGTCGATCTGGCCACCTTCCACCATCAGAAAAAAGCCGTGCTCAGAAGCGCCCAGTAACTGCAGCGCTTTGCGCGTTAATTCGTTTAAATCCGGTTGTGCGGAAGCCGGATTCTGGCTGGCATAAATTGCATCATCCATTGCCGAACTGGCAAATAAACCAAGTACAGGTAAATGTTGCTGTTGCGCTAATTGCTCGCGACTGAAAGCCAGTGCATAACCCTGCTGTTGCGCTTCGCTGAGCAAATTACGCTGGTCCGTGCGTTTTGATTTTAAGGTTAATTGCGCTGCGCTGATTTTTTTTTGCTGCTCTGTGCTGATGTTTGCAGCGTCCTGCGGCAGAAAATAACGCAGTCCGCCGGACAGCATTAAATCCGGGGCGGTTGTTAACAGATCGGCGGCGATCTCATTTTCAAAGCGGCGATGTGGCTGGTGTGCGGCAAAAGCGGCCGGGGTGGCGTGGGTAATACGGGTATCGGAAACCAGGCCGGTACGCATACCGGCACGTTTGGCTTTTTGCAGTATGGTTTCAACGCGATCGCCACGGGCATTTAAGCCAATCATTTCACTGCCACTGGTTTCGCCAATGGCGAGCTGTGTGGCGGAGCAGGCCGAGTCGGTGACCAACACGTCATGCGGCCCGGTATCGGACAGCAGCACTTTCCCCTGTTGCATTAACTGGCTGACCGCTGTTGGCCGGCCCTGATAAATACTGTTGGGTGCGCGGCGGGCATAACTTTCCAGCAGACCAAACTGCGCCGGGCCCATGCCATCACCGATTAACAAAATAATATTGCGAACGCCCGCAGGTTTATCTTCCCCGTTTGGTACAGCTGCACTGCAGCTCAGAGCAGAAAACAGAGCAAGCAGCAGGGCAAAATACAAGGCAGAAAGCGGAGCTGAAAAACGCAGGCGCATCAGTTGCTTTCCCGTGGCGAAAGCGAGGTTAAACCTTCAGCAACCACTTCGCCAAGTTGCCATAATTTCCACTCACCGCGTTGGTAAATATGCCAGTCCTGCTCGGCGGTTAATGGCTCGGTGGCAATAATACTGACCACATCGTTGGGTGTGGTTTCGGCGGCAAAGTCGACGGTAACGTCCGCATCTTTTAATTGTGCCGGGCCAAAAGGTGCACGACGGGTGATGCAGGCCAGCTTGGTGCTGCAGTAGGTAAACAACCAGTCGCCATTGCTGAGCAGACAATTAAACACACCCTGCTGAGCGTATTCATGGGCAAAGCTGACCAGACACCCGGCCAGCTGCTGTGGCATGGCATCGCGTGGCAATGTCTGACGCACGCGGTTCATTAAATCGCAGAAAATATTTTCGCTGTCGGTATCGCCTACCGGTTCATACATACCGACATGACGGACAAAACCCGGCACCTGTCCATTATGGGCAAACACCCAGTGACGTCCCCACAACTCACGCACAAAAGGATGGGTATTGGCGAGGCAGATATCGCCGACATTGGCCTGGCGGATATGGCAGATCGCGTTTTTGCTTTTGATCGGATAGTTCTGCAGCAAGCCGGCAATGGGTGATTCGCAGCTGGGCTGCGGGTCATGAAACTGGCGTACGCCCTTACCTTCATAAAAGGCCACGCCCCAGCCATCTTTATGCGGTCCGGTATTACCACCGCGCTGGGTCAGGCCGGTAAAACTGAAGCATAAATCGGTCGGGGTGTTGGCACTCATGCCAAGGAGTTCGCACATATAATCAGGCCTTTTTTGGTCAGAAAAAAATTCTGATAACAGTAATCATTATGAGGTAGGGAATCCAATATAGGTATATCGATATTTGTCGCAGATTAACAGCTGCAGAAAATATAGAACAGATGTAGAATACTGGCGCTTGGATATTCACATATTAAGGATGTATTTCATGAAATTTAAAGCGAGCGGAGTACTATTAGCAGCTGTAATGCTGACGGCTTGCGGTGGTTCTGATAACAGTAATGATACGGTCTCTGCGAATGTTGCTATTGCAGCAGAGTTGAAGGGACCTGAATCTGAGCCTGCACTAACTCCAGTCACAATTGCCAATGGTGATAGCGTTGAGCTTAACAGTCTGATCAGCGGAAACTTGGCACAAGAAAATGATGAAATTAATATCACTTTTGATGCTGAGGAAAATGGGCTTGTTGCATTAGTATTGAGCAGTAGCGCATCGGATTTTGATTTACAGGTAAGCTCGTCTCTTGGAGGAGCATCTTTTACTGGTGAAAATGATGGTTCCAGAGAGGTCATTCTGTTTGAGGCGGAGAAATCCTTACGCTATTTTATTACTGTTGATTCATACAAAAGTAGTGGTGATTTCACATTGAAACTGGTTGAAGCTAACCGGCAGTCTCTTGAACTTACTGAGAATGAATATGCGGTGAGCATAAAAGAAAATAGTGATTATAAATGTACCTTAGTGGAGTATAGTGAAGAGGAAAATTATATTCTGTTCGTTAGCTGGCGGAATGGATATATCAAAGCTCCGGGTGGAGAGAAATATCAGTTCTCTTCTGCTGATGGCAACAGTGTGACAGTTAAAATTAATGAATCGGAGTCAGGAGAAAGCTTTAACTATAGCCTGACTGACACGATTCGTTTTGCCGTAAATGAGCAAACCGGAGCTATTGATGGTACAAAAACGGGGTCATTTACGTATACTGAAAAGGGTGACGGTAATAGCTGTTCATACAACTCTGAGCTGACAGGTTCCATTCTGCTCTGATTGTTCTGAGTAAATAAAAAGCCCCGCAGAAATACTTCTGCGGGGCTTTTTTTATTGAGATCAGACCGGCTTATTTAACCGGAGTAACCCACTCAGCGTTAAACGGATCTTTAGCGGTTACGGTATCGAAATACATGGTTTGCAGCATTTCGGTTACCGGGCCACGGCGGCCTTCACCAATGATACGGCCATCCAGTGAGCGGATTGGCAGTACTTCAGCGGCAGTACCGGTGAAGAAGGCTTCATCAGCGATATACACTTCGTCGCGGGTGATGCGTTTTTCACGCACTTCGATACCACGGGCGCGGGCCATTTCCATAATGGTGCGGCGGGTAATACCGTCTAAGCAGGAAGTCAGTTCCGGGGTGTACATCACGCCGTTGGTCACCATAAAGAAGTTCTCGCCGGAACCTTCGGCCACGTAGCCTTCGTTATCCAGCAGCAGGGCTTCTTCACAGCCACTGTCCAGTGCTTCGCGCAGGGCGAGCATGGAGTTCATGTAGTTACCGTTGGCTTTGGCCTTACACATGGTGATGTTCACATGGTGGCGGGTAAAGCTTGAAGTACGGATTTTAATACCCTGGGTTTTGGCTTCTTCACCCATGTAGGCTGGCCATTCCCAGGCAGCAACCATCACGTGTACTTTCAGGTTTTCGGCGCGCAGGCCCATACCTTCAGAACCGTAGAATGCCATCGGGCGGATATAGGCGCTTTTCAGGTTGTTCTCACGCACAGCAGCACGCTGAGCTTCGTTAATCTCGGCTTTGCTGAAAGGCAGTTTCATGTTCAGGATGTGGGCCGAGTTGAACAGGCGGTCGGTGTGTTCCTGCAGGCGGAAAATCGCCGCGCCCTGTGCTGTTTCGTAAGCCCGCACCCCTTCAAAAACGCCCATGCCGTAGTGCAGGGTGTGAGTCAGTACGTGGACTTTCGCTTCGCGCCAGTCAACCAACTCTCCGTCTAGCCAGATCAGACCATCGCGGTCGGACATGGAAGGTAGCATAAGGACCTCACTCTAAATTCAGTAAAAAATATGTGTTCCGGGGATGATACGCGTAATCACGAGGCCGTATCAGTCTCCAACCAGAGTTTCCACAGTCGGGTCACATCGTTGCGCCGCGCATTGAAGCCAAGTTTGGACAGGGTGTCTGAATCCAGTAACAGCTTTTGTTTCTGCAATGCACGCCGGTGAGTTTCGGCTCGGTAGGACAGGTAGGTTTCCTGCAGGGTCTGACAATCTTGTGGATCCATCAGACCGGCTGTGTCGAACGCGTCCAGCAACCGCATGTTGTCGGTAACGTCTAACAGCTCTGGGTATTGGTGTGACCAGGCCAGAACCCCGTATTGAACCAGAAACTCGATGTCAACAATACCCCCGGCGTCCTGCTTCAGGTGAAATTGTTGGCCGCTTGTATCTTTGGAGCCGAGATTATCCACCATTTTCTGACGCATGGCTCGCACTTCTTCGCGCAGGCTACCAAGGTCGCGTGGCTGGCTGAGGGTGGCGTTGCGGATGGCCTGAAATTCATCCGCTGCCTGCTGGCTGCCACACAATACGCGGGCGCGTACCAGCGCCTGATGCTCCCAGGTCCAGGCGTGCTTCTGCTGATATTCCTCAAAGGCTTTCATCGAGGCGACGATCATGCCGGAGTTACCGGACGGACGCAGACGCATATCGACTTCGTACAGATCGCCGGAGCGGGTCTGGGTGGTCAGAATATGAATCATGCGCTGACCCATGCGGGTATAGAACACGCCGTTATCCTGGCTGCGCTCGCCGTCGGTATAGCGGCCGCTGGCGCTGTTGTGCAGTAACACCAGATCAAGGTCGGAGCTGTAGCTCAGCTCCAGTCCACCGACTTTGCCATAGCCGATAACGGCAAATTCCGGCTGGCTTACCGCTTCGCCGGCGGTATTGGTCGGGTAACCGTATTTGGCCACCATCTGACTCCACGACAGCTCCATCACTGTCTGCAGCGTCACTTCCGCCAGCCAGGTCAGGTAGTCGCTGATTTTCATCAGCGGCAGGGCATCCATTACTTCGCAGGCGGCGGCGCGCAGTTTGTGTGCGCGCACAAACTGACGCAGCTGTTCCATCTGCTGCTCCAGATCTTCCGGATCAACGCGCAGCAGGCGCAGGTGTAATTCTTCCGCCAGTTCTTTGCGCTCCGGCAAACGGTAGAGATTGGCCGGGCTTAATAATTCGTCCAGCAGCAGCGGCGTCTGGGTGATGTATTCCGCCACCCAGCTGGAAGCACCGCAGAGCTTAACCAGCTGGGTTAAGGCCTGCGGATTTTCTTTCAGCAGCACCAGATAGGCGGTACGGCGTACCACGGCTTCGAGCAGCGGCACGATGCGCTCCAGCGTGGTGACCGGCTCAGGCTGTTGCCACAGTTGCTGCAGCAGCAGCGGCATTAAGGCATCAAGACGTTCGCGGCCAATCTGCTGCATTTTCAGCACGGTACGGGAATCGCGGAAATTGCTCAGCTGCTGTTGCACTTCCGTTGAGTTAGCGCAGGGATGCTGCTCAAGAAAGGCAGCGGCCTGTTGCTCGTCCAGCTCGCCGAGCCAGAGATCGGTCCACACCTGCTGCAGTTCGTCTGTTTCTTCGTTGTCGTCATCGCTGGCGACGATCTGGGCGAAATGATGGCGCACTTTGCTGCGGTGCTGCTCCAGCTCGTTCAGGTAGCTGTCCCAGTCGCTGAAGCCCAGCGCTAAAGCCACCCGTGCGCGCTGGCTGTCGTCTTCCGGCAGCAGCTGGGTCTGTTCGTCGTTTAATGCCTGCAGCGCGTGTTCGCTGTCACGCAGAAATAAATAGGCCTGCTTCAGCTCGTCGCAGGCAGCGGCCGGCAGATAGCCTTCGGCCTGCAGAATGCCCAGTACTTTTACCAGCTCGCGGGTCTGCAGACTTTTGTCCTGACCACCACGGATCAGCTGGAAGGCCTGTACGATAAATTCCACTTCGCGGATGCCACCGGCGCCGAGTTTCACGTTCATCTCCAGACCACGGCGGCGCACTTCGGCGTTGATCATCGCCTTCATCGAACGCAGCGAGGCAAAGGCGCTGTAGTCGACGTATACACGGTAGGTAAAGGGACGCAGAATGCTCAGCAGCTCTTTCGCTTCTGCACTTTGCTCGCCGTTCATAATGCGCGCCTTAACCATGGCGTAGCGTTCCCAGTCGCGGCCCTGATCCTGGTAATACTCTTCTACCGAGGCAAAGTTCATCACCAGCGGACCGCTCTGGCCGTAAGGACGCAGGCGCATATCGGTGCGGAAAACAAAACCATCGGCGGTGTGTTTATCCAGCGCCTGAATCAGCTTCTGCCCGAGTTTTACAAAAAATTCCTGATTGGTAATCACCTTCGGCCCGCTGGTTTCGCCGCTTTCCGGGTAGGTAAAAATCAGGTCGATATCGGAGCTTAAATTCAGCTCATAAGCGCCAAGCTTGCCCATGCCCAGCACCAGCATCTGCTGCTCATTGCCGCTTGCTTTACCGATGGGCCGGCCATGGCGTTCAAATAATGAACGGCTCAAAAATTCCAGCGAACGCACCACACACTCATCGGCCAGATCGGACAGTGCGCGGGTGGTTTCCAGTGTTGGTGCCAGACGCAGCAGGTCGCGCCAGATAATCTGCACCATTGCCCGGCGGCGTAATACGCGCACCGCCTTGTGCCAGTCTTCGTCGCTTTCTGCACTGGCGCTCAGTTCATCCAGCCACTGGCTGATGGTCGCACGCGGCAGCGGCTGCGACAGACGGTCTTCTGCTAACGCGGCGGTGAACCACTGCGGCTCGCGCGGCAGGGCGTCGGCCACATAGTCGCTGATGCTCAGCACCTTTTGTGCCTGTGCCTGTTGTTCGGTACTCAGGCTTTGCCACAGCGCGGGCCAGTCGAAACCGGTACGTTCACCGTGATCGGTCAGGCTGGTAGTAACCTGTTGCCAGTGGTCGTGCAGCGCGGCGGACAGCATAAAAGGGCGGGCTCCGTTATTGATCAGAACAGGAAGCCAATACTCTAGCGGGTTTTCGGGGATAAAAAACAGAGGCAGGGCAATTAATAAAGGATAAGGGGATGAGGTGTGGGAGCGGCATTGCTGCCGCGATGAGTATCGTGACTTAAAGTCACTCCCACAGAGTTATCAGCTCTTGCGCTGCGCCTTCAGCTCTTTGCGGTACATGGTGACACCGGCAATTAATACCGCGGTGGACACCACAGCGATAATAATGGTCGCCAGCGCGTTAATCTGCGGGCTGACGCCCAGACGCACGCTGGAATACACCACCATTGGCAGGGTCGTTGATCCCGGACCGGAGACAAAGCTGGCGATCACCAGATCATCCATCGACAGGGTAAAGGCCAGCAGCCAGCCGGCAGCCAGCGCCGGAGCGATCATCGGCAGGGTAATGGCAAAAAAGACTTTTACCGGCCGTGCGCCCAGATCGAGAGCCGCTTCTTCAATGGAAGTATCCATATGCGCGAGACGGCTCTGCACAATCACCGTGACATAGGCCATGGAGAAGGTAACGTGCGCCAGCAGAATGGTGGTCTGACCACGGCCAGCGGGCCAGCCGATTAAATCTTCCATCGCCACAAACAACAGCAGCAGCGATAAACCGATAATAATCTCCGGCATCACCAGCGGTGCGGTCACCATGACGCCGAGGCTTTTATGACCGCGGATACCGCGCAGACGCACCAGCGTCAGTGCCGCCAGCGTACCCAGTACCACAGCAAGCGATGCGTTTAATGCCGCAATTTTAATGCTTAGCCAGGCGGCATCGAGCAGCGGACCGTTGTTGATTAATTCGCCGTACCATTTGGTACTGAAACCACCCCACACAGTCACCAGGCGGCTTTCGTTAAACGAATAAATAATCAGGCTGAAAATCGGCAGATACAGAAAGGCGTAGCCGAGAAACAGCAGACCAAACAGCAGTGGATAGCGTTTTAACATATGACTCTTCCCCTACTTCAGTTCTTCGGCGGCTTTCTGTTCGTAATGACGCATCAGCACGAACGGAATAATCAGTACCACCAGTAATACCGACGCCAGCGCCGAGGCTAATGGCCAGTCTTTATTACTGAAGAACTCGGTCCACATCAGCTTACCGATCATCAGGGTATCGGGGCCACCAAGCAGATCAGGAATCACGAATTCGCCCATCACCGGAATAAATACCAGCATCGAACCGGCTAAAATTCCGGGTACCGACTGTGGCAGGGTAATGGTTAAAAACTGTTTCCATGGTCGCGCACCGAGATCCGCCGCTGCTTCCAGTAGTGTGTTATCCAGCCGCACTAAGGTGGCGTACAACGGCAACACTAAAAACGGCAGATAGCTGTACACCACGCCGATATATACCGCGGTGGGCGTATGCAGAATTTCCAGTGGCTGATCGATCAGGCCGATACTCATTAAAAAATGATTGAGCAGACCGTTATTTTTTAAAATACCAATCCAGGCGTAGACGCGGATCAGGAACGAAGTCCAGAACGGCAGAATCACCAGCATCAGCAGTGGCATGCGCCAGTGCGTCGGTGCCAGGGCAATGGCATAGGCCATCGGATAACCGATCAGCAGACAGAAAAAAGTCGAAATCGCGGCAATTTCAAACGAACCCCACAATGCATCGCGGTAGAGCTCGTCTTCCCACAGCATGGCGTAGTTGCCGAAATTCAGCTTAATGGTGATCAGGCCGTCTTCAATTTCGCGGATCCAGTCCTGATAGGGCGGTTGTGCCAGTTGTGGTTCGGCCAGGCTGATTTTCAGTACAAACAGAAAAGGCAGTACAAAAAACAGCGCCAGCCAGAACCAGGGCGCGCCAACAATCAGACCCTTACCCGGCAGCAGCGCACGGATACGGTTGTTTAATTGCAGCAGCCAGCCGTTCATTGAGTCAGCACCCCACAGCTGTAAGCATTCCAGTTGAGCGCGACTTCCTGTCCCCAGGTCAGTGGTTGTTCGGCCAGAGCCAGTACGTTTGACTGGGTAAACTGCACACGCTTCCCGCTTGGCAGTTCAACGTGGTAAATGGACACGTCACCGAGGTAAGCAATTTCCTGAATAATGCCGTGAATGCTGTTCGGGTCGTCGCCGTGATGATCACGTACGGCGATTTTTTCCGGACGGATAGCCACGGTCACTTCCATGCCCGGGTTCAGCGGCTGACTGTGATGCACCAGCAGATCGCTGCCGGCTTCTTCCGAATGAATCAGCACCATGTCATTTTCATGGGACACCACATGGCCGTTAAACAGGTTAACCGAGCCGATAAAACTGGCGGCATAACGGGTGGCCGGAAATTCGTACATACGGCGCGGCGCATCGACCTGCTCGATACGGCCATCGTGCATCAGGGCGATACGCGATGACATGGTCATGGCTTCTTCCTGATCGTGGGTCACGATAATAAAGGTAATGCCCAGACGTTCCTGAATATTCACCAGCTCGAACTGAGTGTGTTCACGCAGTTTTTTATCCAGCGCGCCCAGCGGTTCGTCGAGCAGCAGAATTTTCGGCTGCTTGGCCAGTGCCCGTGCCAGTGCCACACGCTGACGCTGACCACCGGATAACTGATGCGGTTTACGCGTTGCCAGTTTTTCGATCTGTACCAGCGCCATTACCTCGGCCACGCGTTCGCGGATCAGGGCCGACGGCATACGTTCCTGCTTCAGACCAAAGGCAATGTTCTGCGCCACATTCATATGCGGGAACAGCGCATAACTCTGGAACATCATATTGATCGGACGCAGGTACGGCGGCACATCGGTCACGTCCTGACCGTCGATATAAATCCGGCCGGAGGTCGGGGTTTCAAAACCGCCGAGCATACGCAGCAGGGTGGTTTTGCCGCAGCCTGACGCACCCAGCAGCGAGAAGAATTCGCCACGGTGAATATTCAGACTGATTTCATCGACGGCGTAGGTAGAACCAAAGGTCTTGGTTACCTTGTCGATGCGGACAATAGGCTCTTCTTCAGGCGCAGCCCAGGGCTGCTCAGAGGATGCTGGACGAATCTGTGTCATCTCGTTCCGGACGCTCCAGTGAAACGGTTAATAGGTTTGCCGATAAATGAAAAAACCCCGCAACCAACGTTGCGAGGTTCTGGTCGGCGTAATCCGGTGAACAGCGAATTATTTACCGGTTTTCGCCCGCGTCCACATACGGGACATATTACGTGCTTCTTTATCGGTCGGCGTTTTCAGCACTACCAGTTTTTCCTGGGTAGCAGCCGGCGGATAAATGCCAGGGTTGTTACGCACTTCGGCATCAACCAGCGGAGTGGCTTTGGCGTTGGCGTTGGCATAAGCCACATAGTTGGAAATAGGCGCAATCACTTCCGGCTGCAGCAGGTAGTTGATGAACTTATGTGCTGCGGCCGGGTTTGGTGCGTCGGCCGGAATTACGGCAACGTCGGTCCATACCACAGCGCCTTCGCTTGGTACGATGTATTCAACGTTTACGCCGTTGGCTGCTTCGGCAGCGCGGGCCTGAGCCTGCAGCATATCGCCGGAGTAACCGTGAGCCACACAGATATCGCCGTTGGCCATATCGTTAATGGTCTGTGAGCTGTGGAAGTAACGGATGTTGGCGCGTACTCCGGCGATGACATCGGCCGCTTCCTGAATGGCTTTCTTGCTGAAGTCGTCGGTTGGTTTGCCCAGATAAGCGCGGGCAGCAACGAATACTTCCGTCGGGTCGTCCATCAGGGCAACACCACAGGCTGACAGCTTCTTGCTGATTTCCGGGTCGAATACCAGCTTCCAGCTGTCCAGTGGCATATCGTCGCCCAGGATCGCTTTTACTTTGTCGACGTTATAAGCAATACCGGTAGTACCCCACATATAAGGCACCAGATACTGGTTGCCCGGGTCGATATCGCTCAGGGATTTCAGGATGACTTTATCCAGATTGCCGTAGTTGCTCAGCTTGCTCTTGTCATAAGGCTGATACAGCTTGGCGCGGATCAGACGGTCGGCAAACGGGCGTGCGGTCGGGAAGGCCAGATCATAGCCGCTGCGGCCAGCCAGCAGTTTGGCTTCCAGAACTTCGTTGGAGTCGTATACGTCATAGGTCACCTTGATACTGGACGCCTTTTCAAAATTGGCGATGGTGTCTTCGGCGATATAATCAGACCAGTTATAAATATGCAGTTCTTCCTGAGCAGATGCAGTAACAGCAGTTGCCATCAGTGCGGCTGCCATGGAACCAATACCCAATAAACGCATTTTCATTAAGCCAGTTCTCCAGCTCCGTTCCCCGTGAGGGAAGCCAATAAAACAGATAAACCTTCAGCGGTTTATCCGGTCTCATAAGAAATTCGGGAGTATCTTAATGCCACCTGCAGACCGAAGCCCGAGGTAAGAGTACGCCATTTCTTAGTGCCAGTTTGCATAGACAGATCGCCATATTCGTCGCCCTGCTGCTGCGCGCCATAATGGCAATATTCCGCAAAAAATACAGATAATAGATTGGATTGTCACGATTAATATCTCTTGTTCAAATGACGGTCGCTTTATGCCTGCCAACGGCGGCGGAAACCCGCGCCGCAGCTGCAACCGCAGGCCTTGCAGCAGCGTACGGCAGAGCGCCATAAATGCAGGCCCTGTGTCCGCGATTCGGCACTTAACTGTCCTCATTGTTATTTATGATGATGTCAGGGAGCAGGCTTATACCGCGCGTAGCTGTCGTGCGCTCGTCATCTTTGCTGTTCAGAATGACAGGTTCGCAGACCGCCGGTTTCTGTCATCCGGTGCTCTGATATCCACCTGTTTGTAGTTATGGCTGTAGAGCGGGTTGCTGTTAGGCGGGTAAACAGTGGCCTGTTATGATGCCGCCAACGATAAAAAGTGAAGGTTCTGATGGTTTCCCGTAACGGTAAAAAGACGTCCCGTTCCCCCTCTGCCAAGCGTTCAGCTTCCCGCCGTCCGGCGGCCCGGAATCAAGCCAAAGCCTGGCCGCGTTGGCTGGTGTGGCTGCTGCGCCTGATGGTGGTGGGGCTGGTACTGACGCTGGCCGGGCTGGTGTATCTGGATGCTCAGGTGCGGGCCAAGTTCGATGGTAATAAATGGACACTGCCGGCCAAGGTGTTTGCCCGGCCGCTGGCATTGTATCCGGGGCTGCTGCTCAGCCCGGAGCAATTAAAAGCCGAACTGGAATGGGCCGATTACCGTGAACAGGCCGGGGCGGTGCGTCCGGGCAGTTATTACCGCGATGGCGATGACTGGGTGGTTTATCGCCGTGCTTTTCCGTTCTGGGACGGTCAGGAACCGGCGCGCAAGCTGCGGCTGGAATTCGCTCAGGGACGGGTCAGCAACATTGTTGAAGACGGCGACGACCAGGCGCTGGTGCGGCTGGAACCCCAATACATCGGCGGTATTTTCCCGGCTCATAACGAAGACCGTGAACTGGTTAAACTGGAGCAGATTCCGCCGGCCCTGGTCGCCGCGCTGATCGTTACCGAAGACAAAGCCTTCTTCGATCATTGGGGTGTATCGCTGCGCGGTATTGCCCGCGCCATGCTGGCCAACGTCAAAGCCGGTGGTTTTGTGCAGGGGGGCTCGACCCTGACCCAGCAGCTGGTGAAGAATTTCTTTTTAACCAGCGAGCGCACTTTGGCGCGTAAAGTTCAGGAAGCCTTAATGGCACTGCTGCTGGAGCTGCATTACAGCAAAGAGCAGATTCTGCAGGCCTATTTAAATGAAGTGTATTTAGGGCAGGCCGGACGCCGGGCGATTCATGGCTTTGGTCTGGCCTCGCGTTTTTATTTCGGTAAACAGGTGCAGGAACTGAGTACCGCCGAAATCGCCACGCTGGTCGGGCTGGTAAAAGGTGCGTCTTATTATAACCCGCGCCGCAATCCGGAACGCTCGAAACAGCGCCGCGACCTGATACTGGGATTAATGGCCGAGAACGGCATTATTTCCGATGCCCAGCGCATTCTGGCGCAGGGTCAGCCACTGGTGACCGCCGATTCGCGCCGCGCCGGTCAGCGTGAATATCCGGCCTTCCTTGAACTGGCCAAAGCCCAGCTGCAGCGTGATTACCGGCTGGAAGATCTGCAAAGCGAAGGTCTGCATATCTTCACCACCCTCGACCCCTGGGCACAGCATGCGGTAGAGCAGGCGGCCGAACGTCAGCTGACGCAGCTGGAAAGCCGCTCGGCCAAACTCAAAGGTCAGCTCGAAACCGCAGCGGTGATTACCAGCGTTGATGGCGGCGAAGTGCGGGCGTTGCTGGGCTCGCGTCAGGCAGAATTCTTTGGTTTCAACCGCGCTCTGGCCGCCAAGCGTGCCATCGGCTCGCTGGCCAAACCGGTGGTGTATTTAACCGCGCTGCAGAGTGGTCGTTACCACTGGGGCACGCCGCTGGAAGATAAACCGGTGTCGGTATCCGGCCCCGGCGGCCAGTTATGGCAGCCGCAGAATTACGATCACCGCTCCCACGGCGTAGTGCCGATGGTCGATGGTCTGGCGCTGTCGCTGAATCAGGCCACCGCCCGTCTGGGCATGAAAGTGGGGCTGAGCAATGTTGCCGCCACCTTCCATAAACTGGGCCTGCAGGCCGAGGTACCACCGTATCCGTCGATGCTGTTGGGGGCTATTTCGCTGTCGCCCTATGAAGTCGCTGGCATGTATCAGACCATCGCCTCGCAGGGCTTTGTGATGCCGTTGCGTTCCATTGAAGCGGTCACCACCGCACAGGGACAAACCCTGTCATCCTATGCGCTGCGTGGCGAGCAGGCCTTTGATCCGGCGCTGATGCAGTGGCTGCGTTATGGCATGGAACAGGTGGCCGAACGCGGTACCGCACGGCGTTTAACCCAGGTGCTGAACGGCCCGCTGGCGGCGAAAACCGGTACCAGTGATGACCAGCGCGACGCCTGGTTTGCCGGTTTCGATAACCGCTATCTCGGCATTATCTGGGTCGGACGCGACGATAACCAGCCGATGCCTTTCGCCGGTTCCAGCGCCGCGCTGCCAATCTGGCTCGATACCTTCCGCACGGTGGGTAGCGAACCATTGTTGCCAGCCTCGGCGTTACGTTCTGCGGCAGTCAATGAACGTGGCGAACTGGTGGGCGGTGGTTGCCGTGGTACGCTTTATCCTTTTATCAGCAGCCGTTTACCGGCTTCGCTGCCTGACTGTCAGCCGCTTCAGCCTGAACCGGCGCCTGAGGAGAAAAAATCGTGGTTCGACTGGTTGTTCTGAGAGGTGTATCGCTTCCTCTGTTGTTCTTGTTGCTGTTACTGGCTGGGCTGAGCGGCTGTACGCCGCTGCCGCCAAAACCGGAACAGCAACAGGCAACGGCCGACGATCTGCCGCAGTGGCAGGACGGTATGCTGGCCTCGCTCAGTCAGGGCGAACATCACCCGGCGGTTGCCAGTTTGTTTGCCAAAGCCGAACAGGCACGCCAGCAACAGCTGTGGCGTAAAGCCATGACTTACCTTGATCAGGCGCGCCAGATTCAACCGCGTAACCCGGCGGTGTTTTATCGTCAGGCCTGGGTCAGCCTGCAGATGGGCGATGCTGTGCGTGCCGAACAGTTACTGCAGCGCGCGCTGGTATTTGCCGGTGGCGACAGGGAATTAACCCGGCGCCTGCGCTTATTAATGGCCGAAGCGCTGGATGCGCAGGGGCGTGGTGCCGAGGCGGATAACCTCAGACGGCAGGCGGCGTTGGGGTAGCAGTAAAAGCATACTGTCAGTTATGTCAGTTGTTGGTAATGTCGCGTTATAAGCTCATGCTGTGCCTAAACATCCGGAGCGGATGCCGATAACAGGTTAAAGCCGCAGAGTAAGGACGACTCGCATGGGCATTACCACTCCGTTATCGGCTGTCATGCAGGCAGCAAATCTTCCGGCCAGTCAGCAGGCCGACAGCCAGGCGAATGGCCCGGTTGAGCCTTATCCCCTTGAAAATCTGGTTACTCACCATGGCGGTATCAGTGTTGCGGCGCCAACGACGCAGGTGTCTCTGCAGGTCTGGCAGGATGCTCAGCGCTACGTCGGTTACCAGCAGAATGGCGCGGGTTCCGGCAGTCAGATCAATCTGCTGGATGACAACAAGAACGTCGTGGATTTCACCTCCGATCAGTCGCTGCACTATATGGAAATTTCCAATGCTCAGGGTTTGGCCGATGATGAGAAAGCCCGTCAGGTTAATGCCGACCTTATCAGCGGCAAGCTGAACCCCGGCCATGATCTGGCGCTGTTCAGTGCAGGTCAGGCTTCGGGCAGTATGAAGCTGGAATACGGAGTCGCGGAATATTCACCTTCGATGATGTACAGGCAGGATGAGGTTACTTACGGCCCCCGCCCTAATGACGCTTCCAAAGGGGGCGGCATTGTCACCAACGAATTTAACGCATCTGCGTCCCTGACTCTGCCGAGTGGCAACCGCATCAATCTCGATTTCTCATACAAGGAAGAGCTGCTGGTTGGTAAACCAGGCAGTATTTCTATGGGTGCTTTGGAAACGTTTGAGGAATTTGAAGCACGGGTTGAAATATGGCGGAGAACAAAACCGGAGTCAGAATCGGATTACCGAAGCCTCGCGATTCAGTATTCATCCGGTAAGCCTCTTTCCGCAGACGATGCCAAATACATGGATCAGATCAATCAGTACCTGATGAGTATGGCGAAAGTGGCCGGACAAGGTCAGATGAACAATCAGAGCCGCGGGCTCGAGACTGTGCTTAATCAGGTTCAGTCGCTGGGTGTT
Source organism: Thalassolituus sp. UBA2009 (assembly GCF_002335285.1). Lineage (NCBI taxonomy): Bacteria > Pseudomonadati > Pseudomonadota > Gammaproteobacteria > Oceanospirillales > Oceanospirillaceae > Thalassolituus > Thalassolituus sp. UBA2009. Next base: position 12,466 of record NZ_DDCJ01000021.1, on the reverse strand, counting down.
GATATGAAAATGAACGCCACTTATCAGGGCTATGCTCAGGGCGATACCGAAATAACGTTGTCTTTACTGGGGAGTCAGAGTGAGCTGCGGGTGAAATCAGAACCTGTATTGCCGGTAAATCAGAATCCGGTTGTTGATGAGTTCTGGTAAAGCACCGGCTTGTGGTAATTCATGTTGTTAATTCTGGCTCAGATGGGGAGAAGGGAAAAATTCCCTCCTCTTTTTTTGAACAGACCGATCAGCGCAACCGCTCCGCCCATATCGGCATCACACTGATGCTGATCATACTTAACCAGAATAACAGCGGCTCCGGCTGATTCTGACTGGCTGATATCCAGGCCAGTGCGCCGCAGGCCATGATCAGTTGCGCGGCCAGCCAGATACGGATTTTTGCCAGTTTCCACAGCGCCAGCAGCAGGGCGATTACGGCTGCCGCAGCAATGGTAATCAGCAACGCATCGAGCTGGTTATTACGGCGGCAGAGTTCAAACACCACACATAATGCCAGCAGTACCCGTCCCCAGATCATGCGGGACCACTGATACCCCAGCGCCTGAGCGCCGAGCACAATAATCAATAACGGCAGGGCAGCGTACAGGCTCAGCTGTTGCAGTAATAATGTGGCGTTGGGCGGCAGCTGAAACAGTTCGGCGGCTGCCGCACCGAGCAGCAACAGGCCCGCAGCAAAACGCGCGGCCGATTCGCCGCGCCATTCTGCTTTTGTTCCGTCATTTGGCTGTTGCTGGTTCGGGCGCTGTTGCAGACACAGCCAGACGCTGACCAGCAACAGCATTAATGCGGCAAATAACGGATCCATCACAGCGTTGCCATTACCCGATCGGCGGCGGCGATGGTTTCCAGAATATCCTGCTCGCTGTGGGCGATGGACATAAAACCGGCTTCGAAAGAACTTGGTGCCAGGTAAACGCCTTCTTTCAGCATGCCGTGGAAGAACTGATTAAAGCGCGCACCATCACAGTGATCGGCCACGTCGCGGAAGGTGTTTACTTCTTTCAGCTCAGTAAAGAAGAAACCAAACATAGAGCCGGCGCTGTTGTGGGTAAACGGAATATTGTGCGCATCGGCGGCTGCCTGCAGGCCGTTCAGTAATAATTGCACGCGGGCGTTCAGCTGGTCGTAGAAACCTGGCTTCTGAATGGCTTTCAGCATGGCTAAACCGGCAGCCATCGCCAGCGGATTACCCGACAGTGTACCGGCCTGATAGACAGGGCCCAGCGGTGCCAGATATTCCATAATTTCGCGCTTACCACCAAAGGCACCCACCGGCAGACCTCCGCCAATGACTTTGCCCAGACAGGTCATGTCCGGCACGATGCCGTAATATTCCTGAGCGCCGCCCAGTGCTGCGCGGAAACCACTCATGACTTCATCAAAAATCAGCACCACGCCGTGCACGGTGCACAGCTCACGCAGACCCTGCAGGAAGGATTTGCTTGGCGGAATGCAGTTCATATTGCCGGCTACCGGCTCGATGATCACACTGGCAATTTCGTCACCCATTTGAGCGAAGCATTCTTTGACGCTGTCGAGATTGTTGTAGTCGAGGGTGATGGTGTTGGCGGCCACGGCGGCCGGTACGCCCGGAGAGGTCGGTACTCCTAAGGTCAGCATGCCGGAGCCGGCTTTTACCAGCAGTGAATCGGCGTGGCCGTGGTAGCAACCTTCAAATTTCACCAGCTTATCGCGGCCGGTAAAACCACGCGCCAGACGAATCGCACTCATGGTGGCTTCGGTGCCGGAGTTCACCATACGCACCATATCCATGGATGGAATCAGTTTGCATACTTCTTCGGCCATTTCGATTTCGATATGGGTCGGTGCGCCAAAGCTCAGGCCTTTATCCATACGGGCGCGTACGGCGTCGAGAATTTCATCGGCGCTGTGGCCGAGAATCATCGGCCCCCAGCTGCCCACGTAATCGATATAGCGGTTGCCGTCGGCGTCAAACACATAGGCGCCTTTGGCATGATCGAAGAAAATCGGGGTGCCGCCCACGCCTTTAAATGCACGCACCGGTGAATTAACTCCGCCGGGAATGTGTTTTTGTGCGGCGGCAAACAGGGCTTCGGACTGGGCGATGGAATAGCTCATAGCACTCTCTTTTTACAAGAAGTTAAAACGGACGCACGACCACCAGAATAACAATGGCGATCAGCATAAATACGGGAATTTCGTTAAACCAGCGGTAGAACACATGGCTGCGCTGGTTGTTATCGTCGCGGAATACTTTTAATAAGTGGCCACAGTAAAAATGGTAAATCCCCAGCAGGGCAACCAGCGTCAGCTTGGCGTGCATCCAGTGGCTGTCGATAAAGTAGTAGCGCGGATTAAACGTCAGCAGCCAGGCGCCCAGAGCCAGTACCACAATCATCGACGGCGTCATAATGCCGCGATACAGCTTACGTTCCATGATTTTAAAACGCTCACGCGATACCTGATCTTCGGCGCTGGCGTGATAAACAAACAGACGTGGCAGATAAAAAATGGCGGCAAACCAGGTGACGACGGCAACAATGTGAAAGGCTTTTACCCAGAGCATCAACGGCCTCTTGGCTGGTAGTGATAGAAGTGTTCAATGTGTGTGCGCGAGACAATACCAACACAGCGGCTGGACTGGTCATCGCGGTAAACGGCCAGCCATTGTAAGTGATGCTGCTGCATCAGGTCTAAGGCATCCTGCAGATTGGCTTTAAGCGAAATACGCTCAACCTGCTGACGGTCAGCAGGGATGGCAATCAGATCAATATCATCATCGTTGCGCTCACCGTTTTCTTCTTCCTGTTCTTTACGCAGGCTCAGTGCCTCGGCCACTGCGGCTGGCGGTAGAATAACGTTCTCTTCTTCCAGTAACAGCCACTCCGGTTCGCGTTGCAGGATAAATCCGGCGGCTTCCGGTGACAGCTGGCGCGAGGCGGAGACAAAAGATTGTTCCATCGCTTCGGCCACCCAGGTATTGCGCAACATCTGCTGCACCGGGTCGGGCTGCTGATAATTGTGGCCGCCGCCGAGCTGCACCTCAAAGACTGATGGCAGACGGAAGATTTCACTCACCACCAGACTGGCAATCACGATGGTCAGCATGCCGGGCATAATAATGTTCGGGTTGGCGCTTAACTCCAGCAGCGCCACCAATGCCGCCAGCGGCGCGCGTAATACCGCGCCCATTAAGGCGGCCATACCCAATAATGCATAAAAACCGACAGACACCGGATACTGCGGCAGCCACCAGGCGGATAACTGGCCCAGTAGGCCACCCAATGCGGCACCGATAAATAAGGTCGGGCCGATTAAACCGGCGGGAAAACCCACAGCGGCGGCCCAGGCGGCCAGCACTAGTTTGGCCAGCAGTAAGCCAAACAGGGTTCCCATCACCACCTTGCCGGCCAGGGCATCGTTCACCGTGTCGTAGCCGATACCCATTACCTGCGGCAGGTACAGGCTGATCGCCACGGTAACGGCGGTCAGTCCGCCCCACTTAAGCCACAGCGGCAGAGGATTCAGGCGCTGAAAAAACCGTACCAGCAGAATAAAACCGCTGGCGACGATGCCGCCAATAATGCCGAGGGCAAGAATGTAAGGAATTTCCAGCAGTGAATTCATATCAACGCCGGGCACGGCAAAGGCAGTCTGCGCACCAAATACCGCTTCGCTGACAATGGCACCGGCGACCGAGGCGAGAATAATCGGAATAAAACCACGGATGTTGTATTCCAGCAGCACCACTTCCATAGCGAAGATGACGCCCGCCATTGGTGTGTTAAACGACGCCGAAATCGCACTGGCGACACCGGCCCCGGCAATAATCCGCAGGCGGTGATGCGCCAGGCCAACGCTCTGGCCAATCTGGCTGGCGGTACCGGCACCAAGATGAATGGCCGGCCCTTCGCGCCCCACACTATGACCGCTGATAATGGCGATCACCGCGGCAAACCACTGCAGCACAATATTCGACTGCGGCAGATAACCCTGATGCGATTCCATCCGTTGCAGCACATGGGTTACGCCAACGCCGCGGCGCTCGGGTTTAACCAGGTAAAAAATAACGATCAGCAGCAGGCTGCCACCACACAACAGAGCGATACGGGCAGTTTCGCTGAGGTTCTCGAAGTCGTCGGAGTTGGCAACCGGCAGCAGAGTGGCAAAGGGAAATTCAATCGCCAGGCGGAACAGGGTGATCACCAGCGCACTGGCCAGGCCCGCCAGCAGGGAGAGTAACGCCAGACCGATCTGGTTATCTGACAAAGAAATCAGGCTGAGCCACTGTTGTCTGAGGCGCTTCACGGTAAACCGGCATCCTTATCCGGTAATGGGCTTACCGGCGTGGTGTCAACGGGGGACAAGAATCAGTATTATACCTGCCTTTCTGTATTTAACCGCTCCCCGTTTTTGCGGGGCGGTCTTCTGACATACGAGGTTTGGCGTGATTAAAGTCGGTATCGTTGGTGGCACCGGATACACCGGTGTAGAACTGCTCAGAATTCTGGTAAACCATCCGGACGTTGAGCTGAAGGTGATCACCTCGCGCAGTGAAGATGGCCTGCCGGTGGCTGATATGTTCCCCAACCTGCGTGGTCATACCGATCTGCGCTTCAGCGTACCCGATGTACAGACGCTGGGTGAGTGCGATGTGGTGTTTTTTGCCACGCCACACGGTGTTGCGCACTCGCTGGCGGAAGAAATTCTGAATACCGGCGCCCGCGTGATCGACCTGTCCGCTGACTTCCGTCTGCAGGACGCGGTTGAGTGGGAAAAATGGTACGGCCAGCCACATGGTGCCAAAGGCATTCTGCCGCAGGCGGTATATGGTCTGCCGGAAGTAAACCGCGCACAAATTAAAGAAGCGCGTCTGATTGCGGTGCCGGGCTGTTACCCAACCTCGGTACAGCTGGGTTTCCTGCCGCTGCTGGAAAATAACCTGTTACCTGAGCAGATGCTGATTGCCGACTGTAAATCCGGTGTCAGCGGTGCCGGTCGTGGTGCCAGCGTGGGCTCGCTGTTGTGCGAAGCCAGCGAATCGATGATGGCCTATGCGGTTAAAGGGCACCGTCATTTACCGGAAATCCGTCAGGGTATGGAACGCGCCGCGGGTAAAGCGGTCAACCTTACCTTTGTTCCGCATCTGACGCCGATGATCCGTGGAATTCATTCTACACTCTATGCTCAGGCTCCGGGGCTGGCAGAAGATCTGCAGGCGTTGTACGAAGCACGTTACGCTAACGAACCCTTCGTTGACGTTATGCCGGCTGGCAGTCACCCTGCAACACGCAGCGTGAAAGGCAGCAACGTCTGTCGTATTGCCGTTCATCATCACGCCCATACCGGTCAGGTGATCGTGTTGTCGGTCATCGACAACCTGGTTAAGGGCGCGTCGGGTCAGGCGGTACAGAACATGAACATCATGTTTGGTCTGGCCGAAGATGCCGGCCTGAAACAGGTTGCCCTGTTGCCCTGATACGTTTTAAACACATGGATCAATAAGGACACACGCATGGCGGTAGTAAAAGGTAGCCAACAGGATCAGCTGATTATTCGACAGTACCGGCCGTGGGAGCGCTTCCGTCGCACCCTCTATATGGTGCTGTTTGTTGTGGCAGTGGGTGTTGGTGGTTACTTTGGTGGTGTTTATGACAGCATGAGCAGCATTCAGCAGCTGACCACCGCCCGTGATACGTTACAGTCGGCGCTGCAGGATGCCGAGCGTACCATTACCAATCTGACCCAGCGTGTGGGTGTTCTGGAGAAAGGTGGCCAGGTTGACCGTAAGGCCACCGAAGGTATCCGCCAGACGGTTAAAGAGCTGAAAGCGCAGATATCCACCCTTGAAGAGGAAGTGGCTTTCTATAAAGGCATCATGGCACCGAGTGCCAATGATAAAGGCCTGCGCATCAGTAAAGTTGAGATTCAGCCGCAGGAAGGCGCCGAAACCTTCCGCTACTCCATCATGATGACTCAGGTTGCCGACAACAGCTCTTATATTTCCGGGCTGGCGGCGGTGAATTTTGTCGGTATGCAGGGCGCGGAAAAAGTTATCCTGCCGTTACGTGATCTCGACAGTAATGTGACCGACCTGGGCGTAAAGTTCAGGTTCCGTTATTTTCAGGAAGTAGCAGGTGATCTCAGATTACCGGCTGGTTTCGTGCCGCAGCAGGTGCAGGTAGTTCTGCAATCCACCGGCGGCAAAGCACAGCGCGTCGAACAAACCATCGACTGGCCCCAATAAGGAGAGGCTTAATGTTCAGCAGTAAAGACAAGGGCAGCAACACTCATTACGACACCCTGATTTCCGTTAAAACTGAAATTACCGGCGATGTGAAGTTCACCGGCGGCCTGCACATCGATGGTGTGATCAAAGGTAATCTGCTGGCTGAAGCTGGCAGCGGTGCTACGGTGCGCATCAGTGATAAAGGCCGTGTGGAAGGTCAGATCACAGCGCCGAAGATCATCATCAATGGCCGTGTGATCGGTGACGTGCACGCCAGTGAACACATTGAGCTGGCGAAGAAAGCTCAGGTAACCGGTGACGTTTACTACCCGGCCATGGAAATGGTGCTGGGTGCTGAGGTGAACGGCAAGCTGCACCATCAGGCGAAAGGCGACAGCCGCAAGAAGCCTGAACCGGTAGCCGTGGTTGCTACGCCTGAGGTTAAAGTTGACTAAATTAGTCGGAAAAACCGATAATTTGCCGATATTCAGCAAGCCGGAATCATTATGAGTGCAGTACAACAGGCCAGCCCGATCGAACTCAGCCAGGCAGCACAGGAGAAAATCCGTGAGTTGCTGCTGGAAGAGGCAGACGACGAACTCTGTTTAAGGGTTTTCGTTACCGGCGGTGGCTGCTCCGGCTTTCAGTATGGGTTTACCTTTGACGATGAACGCGCCGAAGACGATACGCTGATCAGTATGGACGGTGTACGTGTGCTGGTGGACCCGCTCAGTTACGGTTATCTGGTTGGCTCGGTACTGGATTACAAAGAAGGGCTGGAAGGTTCACGCTTTATGGTGAATAACCCCGGCGCTTCATCCACCTGTGGCTGTGGATCGTCGTTCTCCATCTGATAAGGATTGCCCGATGGCCCTTTCCCGCGTTGTTTTACTCTCTTCTCTGTTGCTGGTGCAGCCTGCTTTAGCGGCACTGGTGCCGCTGACGGAAGACGAACCAGCCAATGCGGTTTCTCCTGCTGTCGCCGATGCCGTGGTTTTACCTCAGGAAGGTATTGCTCCGTCCGGTGAGCAGGGCTTACAGCCCGGCAGTAAAATCCAGGCGGTGGTGAAGTTGCACACCGCAGAAGAATTGCAGGCCTTACTGACCCGCGCTGAAGAACTCTCCCGCAGTGTCGACTATCGCAATAACGAACCGGTCAGACTGGTACTGAGCGGCGATGAAATCGCCATCTTCGTGCGCAGCAGTTATCGCGGTAACAAAGCGCTGGTTGATCTGGCGGCCCGTCTTGATGCCTTTAACGTTGTCGAGCTGAAGGTGTGCCAGAACTGGATGGCGCGTAACAAAGTCGAAACTGCAGACCTGCCGGCTTTTCTTGATCCGGTGACCAACGGTGCAGAAGAAGTGACGCGTATGCAACTCGAAGGCTACGCCAGCTTCTGATGCTTCCCTCCGCGTATGCCACCGGTATGCGCGATCAGCTCCTTGATGCTATGTTGTGCTGACGGAATTGCCCCAGCCGCGTTCAGGAGCCAGACATGAAATCCCTCTTTTTTGTTTTGTTAATCTTACTTTTTCTGCCAGCACAGGCCGAAAGTGTGGGCGTGATCAGCGTGAGTGTCGGCGAGGTCAGTTGGTATCGTGCAGGTAATGAATTACAGCTGCAGCGCGGTGATGCGGTAGAGCAGGGGGATAAAGTATCCACTGGCCGCAATGCCCGTCTGGTGCTGAAAATGAACGAAGGCAGCGTGATTACCCTCGGAGCCGACACCAGCGTTCAGCTCAGCGAGTGGCAGTATGCGGCGGGTAGTGACAGCAATTCAGCGCATCTGGAGTTTGTGGAAGGCGCCTTCCGTTTTATTACCGGCTTAATAACCCGTCAGGCCGATCCGCAGCTGACGGTCACCACGCCAGCAGCCACTATTGGCATCCGTGGCACCGATTTCTGGGGTGGTTATCTGCAGCCGGATGTACTGGATGTCATCATGCTGGAAGGCGAGCATAAACTGGAAATCCGCAATGACGCCGGGGTGGTGTTTATTAATGAACCGGGTTTTGGTGTGTCTGTAGTGGCTGGTGAGTCACCACGCCAACCCCTGAAGTGGGGCGAAGAGAAAGTACAGCGGGCGGTTCGCAGCGTCAGCCTGCCCTGAGCCGCCCGACGTATCAGGCGGGATAAATCCCGCCCAGAATACGTTCACCACTGGCGCCGGTAACGGCCGGCGCATTACCGCTTAAGCCTTCCAGCGTGCGTTGCGCCAGCCAGGCGAATGCCATGGCTTCCATCCAGTCAGGGTCTATGCCGCGTTTGGCACTGCTCTGCACCTGCAGTTGCGGCAACACCTGTTGCAGGCGCTGCATCAGATAATGGTTATGTACACCGCCACCACATACCAGCAACTCACCTGTGGAATGACCAAATTGCCTGATCGCCAGTGCGATACTCTGCACGGTCAGTTCTGTCAGCGTGGTCAGTACATCCTGTGGATCTTCATGGCTCAGATCGCCCAGCTGTTGCAGACGGAACAGTTCTCGACCGGTACTTTTTGGCGGTGGCAGCTGAAAGTACGGCTGGCTCAGCCAGTCTTCCAGCAAATAGTTAATGATGTTGCCGTTGGCCGCAAGCTGGCCGCGGTCATCGCGCGGGCAGCCGAAGTGTTGCTGACACCATTCATCCAGCAGTGCATTACCCGGACCAGTGTCGAAGCCCATCATGCTGTCGGGCTGGCTGTCGGTTGGCAGTACGGAAAGATTGGCAATACCGCCGATATTCAGCACCTGCACATTGCGGCCAAAACAATGCTGATGGAAAGCCGGCACCAGCGGAGCGCCCTGACCGCCAGCGGCGATATCACGGCGGCGGAAGTCGGCAATGCAGCAAATGCCGGTGTGCTCGGCAATCCAGCTCGGGTCACCCAGCTGCCAGCTGAAACCATCCGGCTGACTGCGGTGGCGCAGGGTATGGCCATGAGAACCAACGGCACGGACATCCGCCGCGCTGAGGCTGTTGCGTTGCAGCAGCTGCATTACGGCGTCAGTTGATAAGGCCGCAATACGGCGTTCGAGCAGCGCGATACTGTTGATATTAGCTTCGCAGGCAACGGCGAGGGTGCGCAGCTGCTGGCGGAAAGCGGCATCGTAAGGCAGGCAGAGCGCATCCAGTAAACGCGGAGCGCCCTGGGCAAAATCGACCAGAGCGGCGTCCATTCCATCGGCACTGGTGCCGGACATCAGGCCGATATAAAGGGTCACTGAAACGCTCCGATACGGTTATCTTCGTTTTCGTTATAGCTGTTCAGCCAGCTAACCATGCTCTGAGACTTCTGGCGGAACGCGGCTTTTTCCTGAGACGGAATAGAGTCAGCCTTTGGCAGTTTCACCCGTAATGAATCACGGTGCACACCGTCAACACGGAATTCGTAGTGCAGGTGCGGGCCGGTTGCCAGACCAGTGCTGCCGACATAACCGATCACCTGACCCTGCTTGATGCTGCGGCCAACCCGGGCGCTGCGGTTAAACTTACTCAGATGTGCATATAACGTTTGATAGCGCGATCCATGCTGGATAATCACACAGTTACCAAAACCACCTTTGCGCCCGGCGAACACAACTTTACCGTCGCCAGCCGCTTTAATCGGAGTGCCGGTTGGTGCCGCGTAGTCGGTCCCTTTGTGGGCGCGCAGGGTATTCAGTACGGGATGTTTACGGTTCAGGTTAAAGCGTGAGCTGATTCGGGCGAAATCAATCGGGTTACGCAAAAAGGCTTTGCGCATACTCTGACCTTCCGGCGTGTAGTAGTTGGCGTCGCCGTTTTTATCTTCATAGCGCACGGCCGTAAGCTCACGTCCCTGATTGGTAAAGCGCGCAATCAGAATATTGCCGTTGCCGATTTTTTCACCGTCGAGGAACACCTCGTCATAAATCAGGCTGAAGCGGTCGCCCTGGCGGATATCCAGAGCGAAGTCGATATCCCAGCCAAAGATCGCGGCGAGTTCAATCAGAATCTGTTCGGGAATATCGGCACGGGAGCCATCAAGAAACAGTGAATTTTCAATGGCGGTACCGACAAAGCGTGGGCGGTAATCGGCATGACGCTCTGCCAGTTCGTATTTCAGACTGCCATCGGTAGTGCGCTCGAAGGTATGACGGGCAAGAGGAGATAACTCAATCTGGAATTGCTGTATATGGTTATCCTGCGAGCGCACCCAGTGCAGTGTCTGGCCGGGTTTAAGCTGGATAGCTTCCTTTGGCGCGACGGCAGCAATTTCAATCACATCGGCGGCGCTGAGGTTGTGGCGACTGAACAGAATGGACAGGTTATCGCCTGGGCGTACCGTGGTTTCTTCCCAGTTGAGTGCTGCTTCAGCCTCTGGTTCAGCCGGAGTATCCGGCATTTCAATAATATAGCGGGTCTGTTGCAGATTCTTTTCTGGTGCCTGAGGCCAGAACAACAACATCAGCAACACAACCAGAGCGGTCAGAACACCGAGTAAGTGAGTCAGAGGGAAATACTGCAGGCGTCCCGACAAGGCCATAGCGATCTGGTCGTCCTTATTCTGTAAATGATTGAATGCTTCACAAGTGTAAACAATTCGCCGGCATTTTACCCAGCGAACTTGATTTTGCACATTGATCAGGTATGTTCACCAACCTTTCTAATACCGACACAATTCAGAGTGCTCCCATGACAGCTGCATTATTAGACGACTTAAAAGCACGCGGTCTGATTAATCAGGCGACGGCGGATGAGGAACTGACCAAACATCTGGAATCTGGTTCCATCACCCTGTATTGCGGCTTTGATCCGACGGCTGACAGTCTGCATCTTGGGCACCTGGTTCCGCTGCTGGTATTGACCCGCTTTCAGAATGCCGGACACAAGCCGATTGCACTGGTGGGCGGAGCAACGGGTCTGATTGGTGATCCGAGCTTTAAAGCCGCCGAGCGTCAGCTGAACACCGCCGATGTGGTTGCCGGTTGGGCCGATAAGATCCGTCAGCAGGTCAGTCAGTTCATTAAATTTGATGGCATCGACAACGCCGCTACCGTGGTGAATAACCTCGACTGGGCCGGACAGATGAACGTGCTCGATTTCCTGCGCGATGTCGGTAAACACTTCTCTGTTAACGCCATGATTAACAAAGAATCGGTACAGCAGCGTCTGAACCGTGAAGGCGCCGGTATTTCCTTTACCGAGTTTTCCTACGCACTGCTGCAGGGGATGGACTTTGCAGAACTGAACCGTCGTCATGGCTGTACGCTGCAGATTGGTGGTTCGGATCAGTGGGGCAACATCGTTGGTGGTATTGATCTGGCGCGTCGTCAGAATGGTGCACAGACGTTTGGCCTGACCGTACCGCTGGTAACCAAATCCGACGGCACTAAATTCGGTAAAACCGAATCCGGCGCCGTATGGCTGGACCCGGCGAAGACCTCGCCATACAGCTTCTATCAGTTCTGGATGAATACCGCCGATGCCGACGTGTATAAGTTCATGCGCTACTTCACCTTTATGTCAGTAGAACGTATTGCTGAAATCGAAGCGCACGACGCCACCATCGAAGGCCGTAAAACAGCGCAGCCAATTCTGGCAGAAGAAGTGACCCGCCTGGTACATGGCGAAGAAGCTCTGCAGTCTGCACGCCGTATTACCGAAGCGCTGTTCTCCGGTGATATCGCCCAGCTGTCAGAAGCCGAGCTGGAACAAATTAAACTGGATGGTCTGCCATCAAGCGATCTGCAGCTGGCTGGTCTGGCTGAGGTTCCGATGACCACGCTGTTTACCGACAGCGGTATGGTTAAAGCCGGCCGTGAAGTAAAAGATGCCCTGGGCCGCAATGCCATCTTCATTAATGGCGTTGCCCAGGGTGCGGAAGACAACATGAAAACTGCCGAAGCGTTCAGTGCGGAAAAGGCACTTTATGGCCGTTTCTTTCTGGTTAAACTCGGCAAGAAAAAGTACCACCTGTTCGAGATTGCAAAATAGTTTGAAGAAAGAGTTGACGGCGCATCCGGGATCTCTATAATGCGCCGCTCCTGAGTTGAGACGGATTCGAAAGAGTTCGAAAAACAAAGGAAAAACAAGGGGTTGACAGAAAGTTAAACGACTTTATAATGCGCCCCGCTCTGAACGACACGGCTTAGCCTGACGATCAGAAAGACGGAAAAAAGTGGTTGACATTGAGAAGTGAATCTTTAAAATGCGCAGCCCGCTTCGAGAGAAACGAAGCGACGTTCTTTAACAATGTATTTAGACAATTACGTGTGGGTGCTTACTGAGACGCT
>NZ_DDCJ01000025.1:0-13213 GCF_002335285.1 Thalassolituus sp. UBA2009 | reverse complement strand
GTCGGTACACCGCCAGCGCAACGTCGAGCTGCGTCAGCGCCTGTCTGATCTGCTGGAAAACGCCCGCCGTAATGACCAGTTGTTTGAGAAAAGCCGTCGTCTGGTGCTGGCGCTGGTGGAAGCAGAAAACTGGCTGGCGGTGCAGGCGGCACTGGATGATTCCCTGCGCAAAGACTTTGGTGTGGATGCCTGGGCGCTGCTGCATTTTACCGAACGTAATCTGGATGCACCGCTGGTGGCGATCCGCAATGCCGACACCCAGCGTAATATTCATCGCTTATTCAAAGGCCACCGTGCGCTTTGCGGGCAGTTGGGTGCTGAAGATATTGCCCGCCTGCTGGGAATTGATACCACCGACACCCGCTCGGTGGCAGCGGCGCAGATCCGTGGTCAGGGCAATAACGGTGTGCTGACCATTGCCAGTGCGGACCCGGGTTATTACCGCAGCTCGATGGACACCCTGTTCCTCGACTATATCGCCGATATTCTAGCCCTGCGTCTGCCACAGATTCCGGTGGCCTGAGTTTGGCGTTACGTCTGCTGACCCTCGACCTCGACAACACCCTGTGGGAAACCGACCCGGTAATTGTCGCGGCCGAGCGCAAAACCCACGCCTGGATCAGTGAACACTGCCCGCAGGCGGCCTCTTTCTACAGCCTTGAAGCGCTGCGTGAGTACCGCAATCAGATTGCTGAGTGCTATCCGCAATTGCGCTTTCAGGTTTCCAAACTGCGCGAAGAAGTGCTGCGCCGGGTGTTTATGCAAAGCGGTGTGGAACGTGAACGCGCCGCCGCGCTTGCCGCGCAGGCATTCCAGGTGTTTTACCGCGCGCGCAGTGAAGTCGCGCTGTTTGATGGTGCCGCTGAGGCATTACAGCAACTGGCGGCACAGTATCCGTTAATCGCGCTGACCAACGGCAACGCCGACCTTGAACTGATCGGCATTAACACGCTGTTTCATGCGTATTTCACTGCCGAGCAGCTGGGTGCACCGAAACCGCAACCGGATTTATTTCAGGCGGCACTGCAGCATGCCGGCGTGACTGCACAGGAGTGCATTCATATCGGTGATCATCAGGAACAGGATATTGTGGCGGCGGCGCGCCTGGGAATGAAAACGATCTGGGTGAATTTAAGCGATGCTGCCTGGGCAGAAGCAGATGTTCAGCCCGATCAGGAAATTACTCATTTATCGCAATTGCCGGCTGCGGTTGGGGCGCTGGCTGAGCAGATGTCAGACTGATTTTTTCGATAAAGGCACCGGCAACAATATCCTGCTCCGGCATACCCAGTGCTACTTCCAGATGATCCAGCGGTGGCAGCGGTTCGTTATAAAGTTTCTGCCAGTCGGCATTCAGATCAGCGCTGACCTCTTCCCATCTCTCAGCTTTACTGCCAAGGCCTGTGGCCACGATCAGATATTCAAAATCGGATAAGGCTTCATGGCTTCCGGCTTCGCGGCTGCTGTCCCAGACGTAATGGATAATGCGCTCTGGCCAGTCGTCGGTATCCTGCAGATAGACCGACACCCGTACCAGCGGACCACTGTCGACAGAGCGGTCGACACTCCAGCGCCAGCTTAATTGCGGTTGTGTTGGCTGCTCTTTAACGCTGCGTTGTAACGCCAGATGCTCACGGCTTTCGAGGCGAACCACATCGCCGACGATAACATCGTACTGAGCTTCCAGATGGCAGTCTTCACATTCAACCGACCAGCTGGATAGCTCGGTGGCCGAAAAGACGGTTTCTGCCTGTGCTTTATGCGCACCGGAAAAAAGCCAGAAAAGAGTAACCACTAACAGAGCAATGGCTGCGGGAATTGCATGCATACGGCGCCGGGACTTCTTTGAATAAATAAACATAATTCTGGCTTCCTGCCTGAAGTTGGGGCGAGCATACCAGCTAAAAAAACAGAGGTGTGAGTAAAACGCGGGAAATGTCGACCGGTCGGCATCATCTGGCCCGTAAGTGGCAGACCGGCTCCGTCAGAGGCTGACGGCTCCGGCCTAATGCCAGTGGCGGACAGACGCTCCGCTCAGATCGGACGACTGCCGTAGCTGGATTGTGGTTTGCGTGGGGGATCGGCCATGACGTTATCGTCAACCTGCTGAATCTGACCACCGCGGGCGAGGAACGCTTCTATTTCGGCCGCCATGGATTCGCGTACTTTATTGCGTGCCGCCAGAGAGGAATGTGCACTGGCAGCCGCAGCAGCCAGATCTTCGTTATCGCTGCTGTCGGAATCAGAGTCAGAATCGTCGCCGCTGTCATCATCGGCAGATGCTTCCAGTTCGTCATCGTCTTCCATGTTTTCGTCCTGCATATCCAGTTCTTCTTCAGCCATGTTTTGATCTCCGCTACTGAGGAAAGTGAAGAGGAAAATTTATTTCGCATAACATATAGCCGAGGCTCAGATTTCCGCCAGAGGGTGTAAAAAATTTTTACGAAAAAAACCGCGAAAAGTGCATTTTTTCTACAATAACGTGCGGCTGACGACGGATTTCCGCCAGTGTGTTTCGCTGAATTTATGTTTATTAATCGCCACTCAATGGTGGGCGCGTGCACTTGGTGTTTGCAGTCGGCTGCGCTAAGGTGCGCTGTCTGCAATAAAGGCTGTCTATGCAACTGCAACCCAAACCCCTGATTCTGAAACTGCTGCTGGCGGCTGACGGGCAACAGCTCAGCGCCCGTGATGCCATCAGCGCCGGTGCCTTGTTTGATATTGCTGAGAACCACATCCGTGTCGCCCTGACCCGTCTGACGGCAGAAGGCCTGATTGAAGCTACTGCGCGCGGACAATATCAGCTTACCCCGAGGGCCTGGACGCTGGCCGGTGAGATCCGTGGCTGGCGGGAATCGGTGGCACAGTTACAACCCTGGAACGGCCAGTGGCTGGCCGTGCATTGTGCCGGTCTTGGCCGCAGCGACCGTAAGCAACTGGCCGTGCGTGAACGGGCGCTGGCGTTGTGTGGCTGCGCCGAGCTGGAGCGGGAACTGTATCTGCGCCCGGATAATCTGGCCGGTAGCAGTGAGGCATTGCGTATACGCCTGCAGAAGCTGGGAGAGGAGCAGATGGTTTTTCAGTTATCCGGGCTCGATAGTGTGCGTCAGCAACGGGCTGTGGGACTTTGGGACTGCAGCGCTCTGAACAACGGCTACCGGCAGCAGACACAGATTTTACAGGAGTGGCTGCAGCGGGTGCCTGAACTGTCGCTTGAGCAGGCGGCGCGGGAGTCGTTTCTGCTGGGCGATGAGGCTATCCGGCAGATGGTTTTCGACCCCTTGTTGCCTGCCGGGCTGATCGACGCTGAGGCTCGGGCACTGTATCTGAATGTGCTGCTGGAGTATGACCGGGTAGGTCACGATATCTGGCAGGCTCTTTATCAGCAGAGCAATCGTTCGCAGGCCTGATCAGAAACATTACATAAAATTAAATAATACGTTTTTTAATGTAGTGTTTTGTGGGTACTATGGAGGAATAAGAATAATTCTGCTGTTGTGCGAGGGCCTATGTCTGCATCTAACGATGATCTTCTGCGTCAGCAACGCAGTCCGAAAGTAACCGACTTTCTGTCGCGCGAAGAAATACGCGCTCTGACCCGGCGTTCCGACTGGCGCGGCGGTTGGGCGATTGCATCCACCTGGCTGATTATTGGCGGGGCTTTTATATTGGCAGCCTGGGCTCTGCAGCAGCCCTGGTATCTGTTATTGCCCGGTGTGTTACTGGCCCTGATGATTCTGGGCGGGCGTCAGCTGGCGCTGGCCATTCTGGCCCACGAGGCCAGTCACAATACGCTGTTTAACAGCCGCTTTGGCAATAATCAGCTCAGCGACTGGCTGTGCGCGCGGCCAATCAGTCTGGATCTGTACCGCTACCGCAGCCACCATATGCGCCATCACAGTTTTACCGGTCGTGATGATGATCCTGATTTGTCTCTGGTGCGCGGCCTGCCAACCAGCAGGGTTTCTATGTTGCGCAAATTTGCCCGTGACCTCAGTGGCCTGACCGGGCTGAAATATCTGGCCGGGGTCGCGCTGATGAATGCGGGCATGCTGCAGTGGACCGTCGCCAATGATGTGCAGTGGTTGCCCCGCGAAGGTCGCAGCCTGTTCAGCTATGTGGCGGCATTTGTGCGCAACAGTTTGCCGTCGTTACTGGTGAACGCTCTGCTGTTCCTGCTGTTGTGGGCAGCTGGCTGGCCGCAACTGTATCTGCTGTGGGTGGCAGCCTGGCTGATCCCTTATCCGCTGTTTATCCGTATCCGTGCAATGGCTGAGCATGCCATGACCGAAGGCAGTGATAACCCGCTGCGTAACACCCGGACAACCCATGCCGGTTGGCTGGCACGCAGTTTTGTTGCGCCGGTGCGGGTGAATTTCCACATCGAACATCATCTGATGGCATCGGTACCCTACTACCGTTTACCGCAACTGCATGGCCTGCTGCGCCAGCGTGGTCTGGTGCAGAAGCCGCCGGGTTATGCGGATGTGATCCGCCTGGTGTCATCGGCGGGCTGATCTGGGCGGGTTGAGCTGAGCTGAACCGGACAGATTCCGGGTAAAAAAAAGCCGCATTCAACGATGCGGCTTTTTTTATGTTCCGACGTATTAACGTCCTGACATGTACTTGATAGCAGCCAGGATTTCGTCATCGGAACAGTTTGCACAGTTGCCTTTAGGTGGCATGGCGTTCAGACCGTGCAGAGCGTTCTGCAGGGTTTTGTCCATACCTTTGGCCAGACGCTCATCCCATGCGGCTTTGTCGCCTTTTTTAGGAGCACCCAGAACGCCCATGCTGTGACAGGCGGTACAGGCCGCACCGAATACTTCTTCACCAGAACGTGGTTCTGCCGGTGCAACCGCCGCGCCGCCACACTCAGCGCCAACACATACAGTGCCGACTGGCTTGATGCGTTCAGCGATTTTGTCGTTCTGGGCGTCAGTTGCAGCGTGGGCTTGGGCCATCAGCAGAGTGGCGGCTGCCAGGATCAGTGCTTTCAGTTGTTTCACGGAAGAGTCCTCTTATAGGGCCTGTTACCTGCAAGGTAGCAGCACCTGGGGGTAATAAATTCTTCAGTCAAGGCGCGAACTCTGTGGTTTCACGGCTTACCGTTATTGAAATCGCGGGGATTATAGCGGCATTTTGTAGGGGTTTAAATTAAAACTCCGATTGCCTGACGGAAAAACGATCCAGCGCAAAAAACCGCCATACTTCGTTTGCGCTGGCAGATGCACTACCCTGTAGCCGCTCTGCTGTGTCCCGCTTCAGGAAAGATAAAGGAAAACCGATGAAACGCCGTGATCTGCTTGCTTTCAGTATCTCTCTGGGTGGCGCTTTGCTGCTGCCTGCCGCCGTGCGTGCCGAGACTGGTTTTGAACGCTATCAGCGTCTGCAGCGTGAGGGGGCGGCGTCGATTCAGCAGGAATGGCTGCAGTATCGCCAGGCCTATCTGGCGGCTTACAAAGATTATCAGAACCGCCTTGGGCGGGTCTGGAGCCGCCCGGAGCTGTCCGATAAGAAAGTCTGGGTGGAATACGATAACCGTCTGCAGACCCGCCGTGTGGTGGACTTTGAACATAACGAAGTCCGCCTGTCGTTTACCGGTGAAGACGCAGCACGGCTGAGTGAAGCGCGCATCCGCGCCGAATTCGAAAAGGTGGTGCAGGCCAGTATCCGCCAGTCGTACCAGCAGGACCCATTGCTGAACAAAGTAGCCGGCAGCCAGCCGCCGTCGAGTTCGCAGGGGGTCAGTGGTATCCGTCAGGAAGACATTGATGCCCTGCTGCGTCAGGCCAGACAGCAACAGCAGAACACCAGCAAAGGTAAGGTGATTACCGTCACCATTCCGCTGCAGGCCGAGGCGTTACCGGCACGGGCACAGAATTTCCTGCCGCTGGTGCAGACGGCTTCTGCTAAATGGCGGGTGTCTCCGGCTCTGGTCATGGCCATTATGCAGACCGAGTCGGCGTTTAACCCGATGGCGCAGAGCCATGTACCGGCCTTTGGTCTGATGCAGATTGTGCCGGGCAGTGCCGGGCGTGATGCGACGAAAAAGGTGTATGGCAAAGAGCGCCTGCTCACCGGTGCCGAGCTGTTTAAACCACAGACCAATATCGAGCTGGGTTGTGCGTATCTGCATATTCTCGACCGCCAGTATCTGAGCGCCGTAACCGATCCGCAAAGCCGCCTTTATTGTGTGATTGCCGCTTACAACACCGGTGCCGGTAACGTTGCCCGCGCTTTCAGTGGCAACACCTCGGTTAAAGAGGCGGCGCGGCGCATTAATGCCATGAGCCCGAAGCAGGTATACGCCCATTTGCGCACGCGGCTTAAATACGAAGAAACACGCAACTATGTGCAGAAGGTTACTGCGGCACTGGCGCAGTATCAGGGCTGAGGGCTCCCGCCTCGGGGCGCAGATAAGCGTCGAGAATCTGCTGGTAACGGCCACTGCTGCGCAGCTGTTGCAGACCACGGTTAAAGTCGTCCCGCCATGCCTGCCGGGCAAAGGCCACCTTATAAGCGGTTGGCGGAAACAGCATAAAAAACTGCACATCTGCGCTGACATTCATCTGCCTTTCCTGGCGGCGGTAGTAATTGAAAATATTAATATCCAGCACGATGGCGTCGATGCGCCCGCTGAACAGCATGGCAACCTGAATGTTTTGCCGGGCGATTTCACGGTAGTTCTGATGTTGTGCAGCCATCGTCTGATAAGCCGCTGGCAGATAATGGCTGGCGTTCTGAAAGGCCAGCAGTGAGTAATCAAGCAGATCACTGAATGCAGTGATCTGCAGCCGGCGTTCTGCCAGTGCCACCAGAGTATTGCGGTATTCGATATGCTCGTCAGAATAAAACGCGGCCAGCCCGGCGGCTTCGGTAACCGTCATGGCGGCATCGGTATCGCCGGATTTAAAACTGTCCGGCACACGGGCAAAGGGCACATAAACCGGTAACAGCCGGTGGCCAGCGAGAGCCAGTGCCTCGCGCACGATATCCAGTTCCATGCCACGGTCTTCGGCGGATATCACATAGGGTGGCAGTGCCAGGCCGACCGCCATGCGGATTGTGTCGGCATGGCTGCTGAAGGCTACAGGCAACAGCAGTAACAAACGGATAAACAGGATTCGGGGCACAGGCTTTTCCGCTGAACAGGCATGTTCTGACTATAGCCGACACAGGCCATAGCGCGGGGCAGCTCATGCTACAATGTGCGCTTTTACGGCCTGAGAATTTCACCATGGCGTTCGCCGATCTGGGTATTACTGACCCGCTTCTTTCTACCCTTGCTGCTCTGGGTTATGCACAGCCAACGGCGGTACAGCAGGGCGCGATTCCGGCCGTGCTGGCCGGGCGCGATGTGCTGGCCGGAGCACAGACCGGTACCGGCAAAACCGCCGCCTTTCTGTTGCCGCAGATCCAGCGTTTACTGGCGCAGGAACCAGCCGCTGCCAGGCAGCCACGCCTGCTGGTGATCGCCCCGACCCGAGAGCTGGCGCAGCAGGTTGCCGACAGCAGCGTGCGTTACAGTCAGGGCACGCGCCTGCGCACCGGTGTGGCCTATGGTGGCGTCAGCCTGAAGGTGCAGATTGATGCGCTGGCTCAGGGGCTGGAGATTCTGGTGGCCACACCGGGGCGGCTGCTGGATCTGCTGCGTCAGGAAGCCCTGACGCTGGATGCGGTCAGTACGCTGGTACTGGATGAAGCCGACCGTATGCTCGATCTGGGGTTCAGTGATGAAATCTTTGCCATCCTGCGCGCTTTGCCGAAAGAACGGCAGACGCTGTTTTTCTCTGCCACCTTTCCCAAAACGGTAAAAGATCTGGCGTACAGTATGCTCAGCGATCCGCTGCTGGTGGAAGTTACACCAGAGAACAGCACCGTCGATGCCATTCAGCAGACGCTGTATCAGATGGATAAAGGCAAAAAAGCGGCGGCACTGGCGTTTCTGATCGGCTCCGGTAACTGGCAGCAGGTGCTGGTGTTTGTGCGTACCAAGCAAGGTGCCGATGCACTGGTGAAAGAGCTGGCGCTGGACGGCATCAAAGCCGATGCCCTGCATGGCGATAAGAGTCAGGGCGCGCGTCAGCGGGCGCTGGACGATTTCCGCGAAGGTAAAATCCGCGCCTTAATCGCCACCGACGTAGCGGCACGCGGTATCGATATCGTTGCTTTAAGCCATGTGGTGAACTTTGAACTGCCATTTAATGCCGAAGATTACGTACACCGTATCGGCCGTACCGGGCGCGCAGGCAATGATGGTCATGCCATCAGTCTGGTGGCGCGGGACGAAGAAAACCTGCTGGCCGATATCGAAGCGCTGATCAAACGGCCGCTGCCGATGATCTGGCTGACGGGTTTTGAACCCAGCTTTGACGAAGGTCTGGAGCGCCGCGGTAATCCGCGTAAGCAACGCGCCAAAGCCAAGGCAAAGGCCAAAGCGCAGGCGACTTACGGTATCCGCAAAAAGAAATAGCATGAACAATCACAGCCCGTCAGGCTTTGCATTGGCCTGACAGGCAGATAGAGTAACTGCGAAATTAACGAAGGATCGGAAGGACCGACGGCTATGAAACTAATCCTGCTGGCGAAAAACACGCTGCTGGCGCTGTTGCTGTTGGCGCCACTCAGCGCCTGCACGTTAAAAGTGGCGGCTCCGGAAAAACCCATCACCATTAATCTGAACGTGAAGATTGAACATGAAGTGCGGGTGAAGGTTGAGAAAGAACTGGAAAACCTGTTTGAAGAAGAAGACGGACTGTTCTGAGCCGAAACCGACGGAGAAGGAATTAGCTATGAAAAAAATCGCATTATTAACCGCCGCTTTACTGGTATCGCTCAGCAGCTGGGCACTGGACCTCGATGGCGCCAAACAGATGGGCCTGGTGGGCGAACAGACCAATGGTTACTTAGGGCTGGTGGCCAGTGGTAACAGCGAAGCCGCCGCTCTGGTGGTGGAAATCAACCAGCAGCGCAAAGCCAAATATCAGGAAATTGCTGCCAAGCAGAACACCCCGCTGGCCAATATCGAAAAGATTGCCGGTGATAAGCTGACGCAGAAAGCGGCAGCAGCGGGTCAGTATTACCAGAATGCCTCCGGCAGCTGGTACAAGTAACTGCGGGTCAGTTCAGAAAATAACGGAAAATCTACAAGGAATATTTATGTCGACTTCAACCATCGTGATTCTGGTCGTATTGGCGTTGTTGGTGGTCTATGCCATCAATATCTACAACACCCTGGTGACGCTGAAAAACCGCTACGAAAATGGCTTCGCCCAGATCGAAGTACAACTGAAGCGCCGCTATGACCTGATCCCGAATCTGGTCGAAACCGCCAAAGCCTATCTGAAGCACGAAAGTGAAACACTGGAAGCGGTTGTGACTGCCCGTAATGCGGCGGCAGCAGGCTTAAAAGCCGCAGCGGGTAACCCGGGTGCCGCCGATGCCATGAAACAGCTGGCCGGTGCCGAAGGGGCTCTGGCCGGAGCGCTGGGTCGTCTGAATGTGGTGATGGAAGCCTACCCGGATTTAAAAGCCAATCAGAACATGATGCAGGTGTCGGAAGAGCTGACCAGCACTGAAAACAAAGTGGCCTTTGCCCGTCAGGCATTTAACGATGCGGTAACCGCCTACAACACCTACCGCCAGTCATTCCCGCCGGTGGTTCTGGCAGCAAAATTCGGTCATCCGGCGAATGCCACACTGCTGGAATTTGAAGACAGCGCGCAGATTCAGAGCGCTCCTAAAGTCAGCTTCTGACATCGCTGGCGGCTGCCACTTTGCTGGCAGCCGCGGCTTTCCATCCGGAATACATCATGGATTTTTTCTCCCATCAGGATCAGGCGCGTAAGCGCAGCAAACAGCTGGTGCTGTTATTTGCCGGTGCTGTGATCTGCCTGATTGTGCTGCTGAATATGCTGGTGAGCGCACTGTTGTGGGTAACCGACACCCAGATTGTCGGCACCTACACCGATGTAACCGAACTGGCCTTTGACCCGTCAACCGGTCTGCCGCAGCAGCCCGGTCTGTTTGCCTATATGAATGTTGAGCAATGGCTGCTGATTTCTGCCGGCGTGATCGTGGTGATCGTCGCCGCCAGTCTGGTGAAATGGCTGATGCTGCGCGGTGGCGGACGTAAAGTCGCGGAGTCGCTGGGCGGACGCTTGTTACTGCCCAACAGCAAAGATTTCTACGAGCGCCGTTTGCTCAATGTGGTGGAAGAAATGGCCATCGCCTCGGGTATGCCGGTGCCGCCGGTGTATGTGCTCGACGATGCCAGCATCAACGCCTTTGCCGCCGGTTATCAGCCTTCCGATGCGGTCATTGGCGTTACCCGCGGCTGTATGACACAGCTCAGCCGCGACCAGCTGCAGGGCGTACTGGCGCACGAGTTCAGCCATATTTTTAACGGCGATATGCGCCTGAACATCCGTCTGATGGCGGTGCTGTTCGGTATTCTGTTTATCGGCCTGATCGGCCGCTTTCTGCTGGAATCATCCTCACGCAGCATGCGTTACCGCAGCCGTGACAGTAAAGACAACAGCGGCGCGGCCTTGCTTGGTTTGGGACTCGGGCTGGTGGTGATCGGCTACAGCGGCGTCTTTTTCGGCAATCTGATTAAGGCCGCAGTCTCGCGTCAGCGTGAGTTTCTGGCCGATGCCTCGGCGGTGCAGTTCACCCGTAATCCGGACAGTATCGGCGGCGCACTGAAAGTGATCGGCTATGGCGCCGGTTCCGAAATCAGCAGCCCCGAGCGGGAAGAAACTGCGCACCTGTTTTTTGGTCAGGCGCTGCCGTTCCGGGTGAGCTGGTTTGCTACTCATCCACCGCTGGAAGAGCGTATCCGCCGGGTCGATCCGCGCTGGGATGGCCGTTATATGCCACCGCAGACCCGCGATGCCGCTGAGCACGAAGCCCCGGAAGTTGCCAGCCAGACTGCCGGCGCCGGTCTCAGTCAGGAAGCACTGGCCAGAGGCATTGCCGCAGGAATAGCGGGCGTCAGCATGGCCCACAGTGGCGCTGGTGCACAGCAGTCTGCTGCGCCTGAACCAACAGCCGCGGTCGCCGACAGCGCACAGAATCTGCCACGCCTGCAGGATGCTGCGCGCGATGCTTACAGCGCCCGCGCGCTGGTGTTTGCATTGCTGATGGCCGAACCCTCACGCTTTGTGCACGAGCAACAGCTGGACATGATCCGCACTCAGCAGGGCATGGATTTTTACCAGCAGACGCTGCGTATTCTGCCGTTGCTGCGCGGACTGAATCCGGCTGAACGCTTACCGCTGGTGGAACTGTCGATGCCGGCACTGAAGCAGTTGTCGGACACTCAGTATCAGAACTTCCGGCAGACGCTGGTGCAGCTGGCCAAAGCCGATGGCGAGATCGACATTTTCGAATGGTGCCTGTACCGGCTGGTGCTGCAGTACCTGAATCCGCAGTTTGAACCGGTGCAGCCGGTTGCCGCCAAACACGCAAAAGCCGAGGCACTGACTAACGAACTGGCCATTGTGCTGTCGACCCTGGCGCACTTTGGTCATGACACCGCCGAGGCTGCCAGTGAAGCCTTTAATGTCGCCGTCAGCGCTGCCGGTTTTAATGGTCTGGCGCTGCAGCCGCGCAGCAACAGCTTAAAACCACTGAATCAGGCGCTGGCCAAACTGACTGAAGCCTACCCGCATATTAAAGGCCGGTTAGTGAAAGCCATGCAGGTGTGCATTAACAGCGATGGCCAGCAGCGTCCGATAGAGCTGGATCTTGTACGTACCATAGCGGCCATTCTGGAAGTGCCGGTTGTTCTGAATTAGGGCCGGATTCGGCCCTCCCTTCTCGTTCCTACGCTCCGCGTGGGAATGCAACTGTGCCAGCAAGGGCTACCACGCAGAGCGTGGGAGCCAGGTGAGAGCGTTCTCGTTCCTGCGCTCCGCGTGGGAATGCAACTGTTAGCTCCCGGCTGCAACAACCCGTTCCAGCCAAACACGCCGATTGTCGGCTCTGAGCCCCGTTTTCCCCGTTCAGGCGATCAACCCGCTTGTGGTACAATCGCACCTTCTTTGCCGGTTCCTTCCGGCTTCTAAACCCTCCTGCCGCAGACTGAGAGGGTGTCGATAAAACCATCCTGCATACCGAATTTTTATTTCACCGGGCGTTATTACGTCCGGTGTCTGTATTTGTTTCAGGAGCCGATGATGTTGCAACCGGGTTTAACCACCGCCCAGCGCCGTATCTACAACGCTGCACTGCAGTTGTTTGCCGAAAAGGGCGCAACTCAGGTAACGGTGCGCGAGCTGGCGGATATTGCCGGCGTTGCCCGTGGCACGGTTTACAACCACGTCGATTCTATTCAGGGGCTGTTTGAAGAGGTGGCGGTGACTCTGGCAACGGATATGAACCAGCGTATTGTCAGCAGCTTCCGCCAGCAGAATGATCCGGCGGCCAAGCTGGCAACCGCGATCCGTCTGTATGTGCGCCGCGCCCACGAAGAACCGGCCTGGGGTAACTTTATCAGCCGTTTTGGCTTCAGCAGTGCGGCCCTGCGCCGTCTGGGTGCCGGTGCGCCTGTACAGGTGCTGATGGATGGTATTCAGTGTGGCCAGTACCGTATACGGGCAGATCAGCTGTCGGCGGTGGTCACTATGATCGCCAGCTCGGTGCTGGGCGCGATTTATCTGGTACGCGAAGGTCTGCGTACTTGGCGCGATGCCGGCAGCGACTGCGCCGAACTGGTGCTGCGTGCGCTGGGGCTGAGTGAAGAGCAGGCGCGAGCGCTGGCGACCGCCGAGTTGCTGCCGCTGCCCGAACCGAGGCTGGGCTAACGGCTGGATTAGTGCCCGCAAGGCAGTCTGTATTCTTATGCAATTTAGTTACCTTTAAATTACTTAATATTCCTTCGAGTTCTGGTTACTCCGGTTAATATGCATCACCTTCTGTTATCCGGAGCATGCCGTGGACTGGCAAGGCTGGTTTTCTCTCACACTGACCGCAGCGGTGCTGCTGACGCTTATTTTTACTTCGGTACGGCCGCATCTGGCGATGATGGCAGCATTAACCCTGCTCAGCGTCAGCGGTGTGTTAAGCAGCGGCGAGGCGCTGGCGGGTTTCAGTAACAGCGGTCTGATTACCGTGGCGGCGATGTTTGTGGTGGCGGCGGGTATTTATGCCTACGGTGGTATCGACATTCTGGGCAACCGCTTACTCGGCCGGCCGCTGACCCTGC
>NZ_DDCJ01000034.1:0-5411 GCF_002335285.1 Thalassolituus sp. UBA2009 | reverse complement strand
TCTGGTGGATGGTAACCGTCAGCACTTGCTGCCGGAGGATATTCAGGCGGTGCTGCCGGCGGTGGTTGATCATCGCCTGGCAGAAGCGGCCGATGGCGGCGCGCACAGCGTGTCGCAACGTATCCTCAATACGGTGCCGGTTCTGGTATGACGACACTCGCCAGTCGCTGGCGCGCGCGCTGGAAACGCTGGCTTGACCGGCGTATTCCGCCGGCGCCTCAGGTAACGCTTAATCATAAGTCCATTTTTATTCTGCCAACCCGTACCGGGCTGCTGTTCACGCTGTTGCTGATTGTCCTTCTGCTGACGGCGATTAACTACCAGAACAGCCTGATTTACGGCCTGACCTTCTGGCTGTTCAGTGTGTCGCTGGCGGCGATGATGTTCACTTTCCGTAACCTGTCCGGACTGACGCTGGCAGCCGGGCGGGCGTATCCCTGTTTTGCCGGTGATGTGATTGAGCTACCGCTGCGCCTGATCGCGGCTCCCAAGCGCTTTCATGAAGCCTTGCTGCTGGGTTTTCCCGATAATCCGTCACAACTGACCGATGTCGATACTGCCCAGACCCGTTCGCTGGCGCTGAGTTTCCGCACTCATAAGCGTGGGCCGCTGCAGGCTGAACGCCTGCGGCTGGACTCGCGCTTTCCGCTGGGGCTGTTCAATACCTGGACCTGGGTAAAACTCGACTTTAACGCGCTGGTGTACCCGAAACCGGAAACCGTGCCCTTTGTGTTTGCTGCCGGTGAGCAGGGAGATAAGCTGGCCGGAGCGCCATCCAGTGTGTCCGGTCAGCAGGATTTTCAGGGGCTGCGAAATTATCAGCCCGGCGATTCCATGCGCCAGATCGCCTGGAAACAGCTGGCCCGCGGCAAAGGTCTGGTGAGCAAAGATTTTGACCATGACGAAGGCGCCACCTGCTGGCTCGACTGGGATGTGCTAGCGCCGCAAAGCACAGAAGTGCGGTTGTCGCGTCTGTGTGGCTGGGTTTTACAGGCACACCAGCTGGGCTGGCGTTACGGCCTGCGTCTGCCGGGTAAAGAAATCGCTCCGGATCACAGTGACGGTCATCGTGACCGCTGTCTCGAAGCGCTGGCCCTGTATGGTTTTGACCGGGGGGCGCTATGAGTCGAAGCGGGGGATTAATGAGCAGCACCGGTCATCCGAATACCGATCTGCAGATTCCGCGCAGCGCCTTGTTGTGGTTGCTGGGCAGTAATCTGGCCGCTTTACTGCCGCACGGACAGCACCTGCCACTGTGGATGTGGGGGCTGGCGCTGTTTGTTCTGGTGTGGCGCGGGCTGACGCATCTGGGGCGATTATCCTACCCAAACCGCTGGGCCAAAGCGGTGGCGGTGTTCGCTGCGTCGGCCGCGGTCGTAGTGGCCTTTGAGAAAACCTTTACTCTGGAAAGTGCGGCCGCCTTCCTGATTGCCGCCAGCTTGCTGAAGTTGCTGGAAATGCGAAACCGCCGCGATGGCTATGTGGTGGTTTTTTTAAGCTACTTCCTGCTCGGCACCGGCTTTCTCTTTGATCAGGGCATTCTGGCGGGTTTATACGGCATTCTGACAGTGTGGTTGCTGACCAGTGCGCTGGTTGCCCTGCATCAGAACGGTTTCTCCCATGATGCGCCGAGTGTCCGCCGCAGCCGTCGCGCAGCAAAGCTGGCGGCGGCCATTCTGCTGATGTCGCTGCCGCTGATGCTGGTGTTGTATCTGCTGTTTCCGCGCCTAGCGCCGCTGTGGAGCATGGCGCTGCAGTCAGGTAAGGCAAAAACCGGTTTGTCGGCAGAAATGGCGCCGGGTGATATTGCCGATCTCAGTCAGTCCGATGAGCTGGCTTTCCGTGTGTCGTTCAGTGATGGCCAGGTACCTGCCCGCGATCAGCTTTACTGGCGTGCACTG
Source organism: Thalassolituus sp. UBA2009 (assembly GCF_002335285.1). Lineage (NCBI taxonomy): Bacteria > Pseudomonadati > Pseudomonadota > Gammaproteobacteria > Oceanospirillales > Oceanospirillaceae > Thalassolituus > Thalassolituus sp. UBA2009. The sequence goes on along the minus strand of NZ_DDCJ01000034.1, from coordinate 3,510 downwards.
GTTCTGGATGACTACGATGGCCGGCGCTGGCAGCCCAGCGGCGTTACCTCTGAAGCCCAGTGGTATCCGCAAAGCTGGCAGCCGCCGGCGGACGCTGAAGGGCTGATTCGTTATGAAATTATTCAGGAGGCAACCAGCCAGAAGTGGCTGTTTGCCCTGCGTGGTGTTGCTGCGCAGGAAGAGCGCATTGGCATGACGATGGATGACCGCCTGGTTGTGCGGCGGCCATTACATGAGCGTAAGCGTTATCAGGCACTGTCCTGGCCTTCGGTCAGCATCAGTGAAGATGGCCTGGCCGGGCTTGAGCAACGCCAGAATCTGCAATTACCGCGTGATCGTAATCCTCAGGCGCGGGCCTGGGCGCAGCAGCGTCGTGCAGAGGCGGTTGATGATGCCGCGTACATTAATGGGTTGTTACGCCATTTCCGTGAGCAGGATTTTTACTACACCCTGAAACCACCGCTAATGGGTAGCGAAGAGATTGACGACTTTCTGTTTAATCAGCGTCGCGGCTTCTGTGCCCATTATGCCGGTGCGCTGGTGTTTCTTGCCCGTGCCGCAGGGATTCCGGCGCGGGTGGTGTCCGGCTATCAGGGCGGCGAATGGAACGCTGCCGATGGTTATTTAACCGTGCGTCAGTACGATGCCCACGCCTGGGCGGAAGTCTGGCTCAGCGGGCAGGGCTGGGTGCGGGTTGATCCGACGGCGGCGGTTGCGCCGCAGCGTATTGAGTTCGGTCTGGAGCGTGCGGTCGCTGAAGAGGGGACCTTCCTGCAGGATAATCTGCTGTCACCGCATCGCTTTAAAGGTGTCAGCTGGTTAAACAAGCTGCGTATGGAAATGGACAGCCTGAACTATTACTGGCAGCTGTGGGTGCTGTCGTATGACGGCAAGCGGCAAAAGAGTTTTCTTAATGGCTGGCTGGGGCTGGAAGACTATCAGCAGGGACTTTATGTGCTGGGTGGCAGCTTTGGCGGTTTCTTCCTGCTGGCTTCGTTGGTTGTCTGGTGGCGCCAGCGCCCGGTGCCCTTGTCACCTTTTATGCGCAGCTGGCAGCGGTTGCAGGAAAAAGGGCAAAAACTGGGGGTAGAGCCGCAGGCTGGAGAAACTGCGGGCAGTTATCTGCAGCGTCTTGAGCAGCATTGCCCGCAGCAGCAGAGCTTGCTGCGCTGGCTGGCCGGAGAGATTAACCGCAGCCTGTATCAGCCGCAGGTGGATAAACACCAGATACAAAAACAACAGCGTCAGTTGCTGCATGCGATGGCTAAGGTTCGCCGCCAACTGCGCGCGGGCAGGGACTGAGCCTGCGGGGTTCAGTCGGGCATTGCAATGATTGCTTTTTTCTCTGACGGCCAGGCGCAGAAACAGCCATCACCCGCTACGTTAGCAAAAGGGCCGTAACCCTTTGTGCCCAGTTCGCGCACAATATTCGGGAAAAAGTCATCATTGGCGACGGTGCACAGCGCGCCGAAGCCGTAGGCGCCAAAATAACCCAGTTCACCTTGCGGGCTTAACAAAGCCAGCGCCGGACTGCTGGGCAGGGGCAGATCAAGGCCCTGTGGCTGGCGCATCACTTCCATACGGGTACCGTTCAGCTGGCGGAAATTCTGTAGCTGCTCATCGCTGGTGCCCGGAGCGGCAATCACCACGATACGTAACTGCCCGGGGTTAAACTGACTGATCAGGCCATCAAAATGGCGCTGACTGAGCTGGTTGCACAGACAAACGGGGTTCCAGAAATGCAGCAAAAGCACGGGTTCGTCTGTGCCTTCCGGGATCGCAGACGGTGGCAATTGCTGCAGTAACGGCTGCAGCATCTGGCCGACCTGGCTGGCCTGCCAGAAACGGGTATCGTCGTTGTTGCTCACAAAGGGGCGGACGTTCTGTTGCTGAAACCACCATAAGCCGGCCAGGGTTGCCAGCAGCCAGACACTGACCAGCAGGGCCAGCCAGATATTCTTTGCTGAACTGGCCGGTGACGGCGTGCCTGCAGGATGTTTGTTGCTGGACGGTGCGGGTTTGGTCATGGGGCTTTTCGCTGCTGGTTGGGTTTGGCCGGGTCTGGGCGAGTATACCTCAGGATTGCCGTATTTTGTGCGTATGGTTTACTGATTTATACCGTTATCTTTTGGTTCGATCTGGTTATCAATCCGCGGAATTGTGCCGGCTGTATTTGTTACTCACTGGGTTATCTGCTGTGGCATTTAATCTTCAGAGCGTTAGGATACGCAGCTTTGCAGACACTTATGCGTTCACTATGACGGAACCCTCAGCGCCAGCTCTGGCAGAACTTCCCTGGATTGTATCTCTGACGGAAGAGCAGTTGACCGCGCAGCTGGCCGCTGCCCGGGTTCCTGTGTTGCTCGATTTCTGGGCCAGCTGGTGTGCGCCTTGTCGGGCGATTCTGCCATTGCTGGAAGAGCTGGTGCTGGAGCTTAAGGGGCAGATACTGTTGTTCAAGGTCGATGCAGAACAGTCACCCGAGCTGCTGCAGCGCTTTGCGGTTAAAGGTTTGCCTGCGGTCTTGTTGCTGCAGAACGGCATGGAGGTTGATCGCTTTCAGCAGACACTCACCGAATCACAGATCCGCGCATTTATTCAGCCCTGGCTCAGGCAGCCAGCGCAGGAGAGTGCTCTGATATCCGGCTGTCTGCAGCAGGCAGAGCGTGCCTTTGCTGCCGCTGATGCAGATCAGGCGGCATTCAGCCTGAATCAGGCCTGCCAGCTTGCCTGTGGTGCACAGGGCAGTACAGCACGGATGCTGGCCGATATTCTGAATGTCTTGCTGGAAGGGCTTGGTTGTTTACCGCGTTCAAAACGTGGTGCTTTGATTCAGCTGGCTGAAGGCTGGCTGGCCGCCGCCGATTTCAGTGTGTTGCGCGAACCGAAACTGCAACAGGCACAGGCCCGGCTGGCGTTACAACGCCAGCAGTGGCAACAGCCGGCGGATGATATCAGCGTGTTGCGTCAGCAATTAGCGCACCCGGACGCGCAGCATGGACAGGTGGTACTGGCGCTTTCGGCGACACTGGCCGCGGAGGGTGATTATCCGGCAGCCCTGGAGTCCTTGCTGGAGTTTTTACAGTCCCGTTGCCACGACAACCCGCAGGCGTCTACCTCGCTTGCAAGGGACGCTGACTATCAGCAGGTTCAGGCCCGGCTGGTTGAACTGATTGATATTCTGCCGGATCGTGTGCTGGCTAACCGCTATCGCCGCCGGTTGTTTGAATTGCCAGCGTTGCCGTTTTAACCGACCCTGAATTACCCGGATGAAGAATAATGATGTCTTTTAAAGTACTCGCCAGTGCTCTGGCGATGATCATTACTTTCAGCGCTTTTTTACCTTATATCCGCGGAATTCTGACCGGCCGGATTAAGGCCCATGTGTTTTCCTGGGTGATCTGGGGAATTACCACTCTGGTGGTTTTTTTCGCGCAACTGAGTGATAACGGCGGGGCGGGTGCCTGGGCAGTAGGCTTGTCGGCGAGTATCACATTGTTTATCGCCTGT
>NZ_DDCJ01000144.1:0-3935 GCF_002335285.1 Thalassolituus sp. UBA2009 | reverse complement strand
TGATGCGATTTCGCCGGAGCTGTTGCGCGGCGGTATTTATCAGGTGTTTACGCTGGAGCGGCCCTATCTGACCGACGAATACCGCGAGGCGATGAATCAGCTGCAACAGCAGTTTATTCCGCGTCCGAGCTGGCTGGAGGCCGACGAAGAAACCGTCGGTTAACGTGGTTCCGGCCCGTTAGCGGGCCGGAAGTACGATGGCGGTAGTCAGAAATTACGCAGGTAGGCGTTAACAAAATCAGACTGGTTGGCGGCGTCTTTTGCCGTCATAAAGGTCACTTCGTTGCCCTGACGGCGCAGCTTCAGAACCTCACCAAATTTGCATTGCACCGTCTGCAGTGCCGCCAGATCGGCCTTGAACTGTGGGTGATACTGACAGATACGGGCCATTTCACCGGCAACCTGTGAGCAGTAAGCGCCAATGCTGACATCTTTCAGCAGGCCGTCATTCACGCTGGTCCAGTCAATACGGGTCTTGATGGTGCTGCCGCAGGCCTGGCTGGCTTCGCTGTCTTTTTCGCTGAGCATGGCTTCGGTGTTCTTAACGTGTTTATCACGGTTAAACTGAGCCAGCTTTTTCTGGATGCCTTCGCTGTTTTGCAGACCGTAGCGCTCAACCAGTGCTTCACGGGTCGGGTCGGTTTCACCTTGCTCAACCGTGCCAACATTTACACCGTCACGGCCAGTGTCTGGCAGGAATACCTGAAAGTACTCATTGCCCCAGTTCATGCCTTTTAAAATCAGGGTTCTTGGCTGGCCATCGTAAGCGATGCGGTAGGCAACAGAGCCCTGACCGCGGTCCTGCATTTCTGCCAGAAAGACCACCCGGTCGACCGCATGGTTAACACCGGAAACCTGTACCAGCGCTTTGCTGTCGTCGTTTTTCAGCGGCAGAATCACGGCCTTCAGCGACTGCGCGCCGCCGAGATATACCGGGTAGTCAACGACTTCAATAGCCTGGGCGCGGAATGCGGTTAACAGGCAAAGGGTAAGAAAAGAAAGGGTTTTCAGCATGGAATGTCCTTATTGATAGCTGATTGAGCAGAATTCAGCTGCCGCTAAATGGCAGGCGGCGCTACTTTATCATCGCCTGCCCGGGAATTCTTCAGCCCTTTTGATAACTCAATCAAAAAACAATAAAAATCAGGGCTCCGGGTCCGCTATTACTTCAAACAGGCGGAAACAGAACTCCTTGGTTTCCTTATGTTTGATTTCCTGCCAGTTGGCCGGAAACAGTGGCTGCAGGCGAACTTCATGCTCGATATACACCAGTGCTCCGGGCAGCAGGCACAGGGCATTGATGGCCGGTTGCAGCAGGTCTTTGCCAAACGGCGGATCGAGAAACACCAGATCAAAAGGCTCCGGATTCTGTTGCAGCCACAGCAGGGCATCGCCGGCCCAGACCTGAGCGTTGCGCGCCTGCAGAATTTCCAGATTTTCGCGCAGCTGCAGGGCCGCATTGGGATGCTTCTCGAGAAAAATCACTTCCTTCGCGCCGCGCGACAATGCTTCGAAGCCCAGCGCGCCGGAACCGGCAAAGGCATCCAGTGCACGTGCGCCTTCGACATCGTACTGCAGCCAGTTAAAGACGGTTTCACGTACCCGGTCCATGGTCGGACGCAGGCCATCGACGGCGGGAAAACGCAGGCGGCGGGAGCGCCACTGGCCACCAATAATACGCAGTTGCTGGGATTGGATTTTGCTCATGAGTTCTTCAGTGCTGGCTGGGTTCGCGCTGCGGCTGAGTTGCTGACAGACAGTGCAGCAATTCAGCGGGAGCGGTTTTCTGGCTCTGGCCGAGCTGATGATACAGCTGGCGGTAGAGGTCTTCCGGCAGGCGATAGTAGGCAAGATCGGCCTGAATGTCGATCTGATCACGGTCATCCTGCCAGCTTTGGCGCAGCAGCCGGGCCTGCTCAAGCCGCCATTCGGCCCAGGCGCTGCGTGTTGGTTCTGCGGTTTTGGCTTGTGTGTCGGGACTGATCAGCATATCAAGGCTGTCCGGCAAGCTGTAAAGGGTTGCCCAGGCGTGTGCCGGTTGTAGCGCCGACGCAGGCAACAGCGCCTGAGTCAGCCACAAGGCGCCCGCCAGATGCTCCTGGATACAGGCCGGCAGAGACCCGCTGAGAGGTTCCAGCGGCTGCAGATCCAGACTGCGGATGACGTAAGCGGCCATGGTTTTCTGGCTGAGTTCATCCCATGGCCCGGCAATCAGCAGCAGCGCCGGGCCTCCTTTCAGGTTACCCGGCAGTTGCTGTTTCAGGTTTTCGGCCCAGTCTGTGGCAGGCAGCTTCAGTGTGTACACAGCGCTGGTGGTGCGCAGTGCCAGATAGCCACCATTCACATCGCCGGCACTGCGCAGATAAACACCGACACCTTCCAGACTCTGCCAGAACTGCCAGCCAGCAGCGGCCAGCGGCGGTTGCTGCAGCGTCGGTAATGGCTGCTGCTCTTCATCTTTCCAACCGAGATTAATCCAGCTGATCAGTAGCAGGCAGATGATAATCAGAGCGCTCAGAGTGGTGCGGCTGAAGCCGTGCAGCATAGGGCGGTTATCCCGGTTTGATGGTGGTTGCCGGTTTCAGGTGCAAACATGCCCTGAATGCGGGGTGAAATTTATCCGCTGCCGATTACATACGGCGGAATGATGGTAGGATAGCGCCCTGACGCCGGGTGCGGAAATAACGTGATGGGCTTTGGCCCGATTGCACTGTTTCGCAAAACCCCACAACACCCCGCAAAACCGGCGCATAACGAACATCCATTATTGTCCCTGATGTCTGAGTGCCCCGATGTTTGATTTTTTTAAGCGCAAAAAAAATGCTCCGGAAGCCGCCAAAGAAACCCCGGCGGAATCTGAATCCCCAGAACAATCTGCTGAACAGCCTCCTGAGCAGGTGCAGGCTGACAGTACGGAAACCGTAACCGAAGCTGCAGCACCAGCCGCTGAAGTGGTGGCCGCAGAAAGCACTGTTACTGAAGATGAAGCGGTTGAAGTTCCGGCTGCAGAGAAGCCGGCAGATATTGTCAGTGCTGAAGCGGCTCCGGCCCAGCCGAAGACTCAGGATAAACCGCTGGATAATCAGGGCACGAAAAAGCCGGGCTTTTTCAGCCGTATCCGTCAGGGCCTGAGCAAAACCCGCAGTGGCCTGAGCGATGGCCTGGCCAACCTGTTGCTGGGCAAAAAAGAAATCGACGATGACCTGCTGGAAGAACTGGAAACCCAGCTGATCATGGCCGACGTGGGTGTCGAAGCCACGCAGGACATCATGAGCCGCCTGACCGCCCGCGTCAGCCGCAAGGAACTGAGTGATTCCGATGCCCTCTATAACGCCTTAATCGGCGAGCTGCAGGACACGCTGGGCGATGTGCAGGCCCCGCTGGTGATCGACAGCAGCAAAAAGCCTTATGTGATTCTGATGGTTGGTATTAACGGTGTGGGGAAAACCACCACCATCGGTAAGCTGGCCAAACAATTCCAGAGCGATGGCAAAAACGTCATGCTGGCGGCCGGTGATACCTTCCGTGCCGCAGCGGTTGAACAGCTGCAGGTCTGGGGTGAACGCAATAATGTGCCGGTGATTGCCCAGCACACCGGCGCCGATTCAGCTTCGGTACTGTACGATGCGCTGGAAGCGGCCAAAGCGCGTAAAGTCGATGTCCTGATCGCCGATACCGCCGGTCGTCTGCATACCAAAGACAACCTGATGCAGGAACTGGAAAAAGTCGTGCGGGTCATGAAAAAACTCGACGACAGCGCACCACACGAAGTGATGCTGGTGCTGGATGCGGGAACCGGCCAGAACGCCATTAACCAGGCGCGTCAGTTCCAGCAGGCGGTCGGCGTGACCGGCCTGACCCTGACCAAGCTCGGTGGTACCGCCAAGGGCGGCATTATCTTTGCGCTGGCCCGCCACTTTGGCCTGCCGGTACGT
>NZ_DDCJ01000016.1:8158-22685 GCF_002335285.1 Thalassolituus sp. UBA2009 | reverse complement strand
CTTTCATTGGCCATGATGTTCCCCTTTATTCCACAGTAACCGATTTCGCCAGATTGCGTGGCTGGTCGACATCGGTGCCTTTGATCACGGCAACGTGGTAGCTCAGCAGCTGCAGCGGCAGGGTGTATAGCACCGGTGCAACGATATCGTCGCAGTGCGGTACGGCCATCACCTGCATATTGGCCTGCGGGCTGATTTCCGCGGCTTCGTCGGCAAACACGTACAGCTCGCCGCCACGGGCGCGCACTTCTTCGATATTCGACTTCAGTTTTTCTACCAGATCGTTGTGCGGCGCGACCACGACAATCGGCATTTCGGCGTCGATCAGTGCCAGCGGGCCGTGTTTCAGTTCCCCGGCGGCGTAAGCTTCGGCGTGGATATAAGAAATTTCTTTCAGCTTCAGCGCACCTTCCATCGCAATCGGGTACTGGTCACCACGGCCGAGGAACAGGGCGTGGTGCTTCTCGGCAAAATGTTCGGCCAGTTTCTGAATGTCGGCGTTCATCTGCAGCGCTTTATCGATCAAGCCCGGCAGGCTGGTGAGGGCGTCGGCGATGCGCTGTTCGCTGGCTTTATCCATATCACGGCCACGACCCAGTGCCGCGGTCAGCAGCAGCAGAGCAACCAGCTGGGTGGTGAAGGCTTTGGTGGAGGCCACGCCGATTTCGGCACCGGCACGGGTCATCAGTGCCATATCGGATTCGCGTACCAGCGAAGAGCCGGGCACGTTACAGACGGTCAGTGTTTTGCTGAAGCCCAGTTCTTTACCCAGACGCAGGGCGGCGAGGGTGTCGGCGGTTTCGCCACTCTGGGAAATGGTGACCAGCAGGCTGTTGGGGCGCACCACGGATTTGCGGTAACGGAATTCCGAGGCGATCTCGATATTACAGGCCACGCCGGCAATATCTTCGATCCAGTAGCGCGCGGTCATGCCAGCGTGATAACTGGTGCCGCAGGCGATGATCTGTACCTGTTCGATACCGCTCAGGTCGCCCAGCGCTTCGAGGTTCAGCTGGCCGTTAAACAGGCGGCCTTCGAGGGTATTGGCAATGGCCTGCGGCTGTTCGTAGATTTCTTTCAGCATGTAGTGGCGGAATTCGCCTTTGTCGCCAGCATCGTGTTCGACGGTGCTTTCGTGGGCTTCGCGTTCAACGGCGTTGTTGTCACGATCGTAAACGTTGACGCCGTCGCGGCGGATCTCGGCTACGTCACCTTCTTCGAGGAACGCGAATTTGCGTGTCACCGGCAGCAGGGCCAGCTGGTCGGACGCGACAAAGTGCTCACCAATACCAAAACCAATCACCAGCGGGCTGCCGGAACGGGCGACGATCATATGCTCTGGCTGCTGGCGCTCGATCACTACCATGCCGTAAGCGCCGTGAAGCTGGCTGCGGGCGGCCATAACGGCGGCCAGCAGCGAGTCGGCGCTTTTCAGTTCGCGCTCGACCAGATGTGCAATCACTTCGGTATCGGTCTGCGAGGTAAACACATAACCCTGAGCCTGCAGTTCGCGGCGCAGGGTTTCGTGGTTTTCGATGATGCCGTTATGCACCACGGCGATGTCGCCGGAAATATGCGGGTGGGCGTTGGCTTCGGAGGGCTCGCCGTGGGTCGCCCAGCGGGTGTGAGCGATGCCGGTACCGCCGGGCAGCGGATCGGCTTTCACCGCATCGGCCAGCGCCTGAACCTTACCCAGACGGCGCAGGCGTTTCAGTTCGGCCTGATCATTAATGATCGCCAGACCGGCGGAATCGTAACCACGGTATTCCAGACGCTTTAAGCCTTCGAGCAGGATTTCCGCCACATCACGCTGCGCTACCGCGCCAACAATGCCACACATTTTTTATTCTCCGTTGTCTGGCGCTGCGATGATTACGCGCACGCCCTGTTGTTCGATTAATGTCTGTTGCTCAGTACTGAGCCGGTCATCGGTAATCAGGATATTGACCGCTGACCAGGGTAATTCGAGGTTGGGGATGCGCCGTCCGACCTTGTCGGCCTCTGCCAGTACAATCACTTCACGCGCCGCTTCGGCCATCACCCGGCTTAAGCCCAGCAGCTCGTTAAAGGTGGTGGTGCCGCGTTCGAGGTCGATACCGTCGCAGCCGATAAACAGCTGGTCGAAGTCGTAAGAGCGCAGTACCTGTTCGGCAATCTGGCCCTGAAATGACTCGGAATGGGCATCCCAGGTGCCGCCGCTGAGCAGCAGCGTGGGCTCGTTTTCCAGCTCGCGCACAGCGTTGGCAACATTCAGCGAGTTGGTCATCACCACCAGGCCTCGTTTGCTCTGCAACTCAGGAATCAGTGCGGCGGTGGTACTGCCGAAATCGATAATGATGCGGTTATGGTCGCGGATACAGCTGGCGGCGGCCCGGGCAATTGCCTGCTTTCGTTTCGAAACTTTCTGCTGAGCAGGACTCTGACCATCATCCGTGCCCGCAGGTTCACTCATCAGCTCGCTTGGCAGCGGAATTGCGCCACCGTAGCGGCGTAACAGCAGGCCGCTTTGCTCAAGGGTCGCAAGGTCTTTGCGGATGGTGACTTCGGAGGTATCAAAGCGCCGTGCCAGTTCCTCAACCTGTACCTGACCGTGCTTGCTCAGCTGGCTGAGAATGCCGTGGCGGCGTTGTACCGTATTGCGTTTGGGCATCGTTATGTTTCGAATCGAAAGATTTGACGCGGGAATTTATCAGAGCGAAAGAAAAGATCAATAGTAATAGCCAGATTTCTGCCATTGTGGCGCTATCTGTCAGGGCTATCAGCCCTGACAGATACGGTTACGGCCTTCGTTTTTGGCCTGATACAGGGCTTTGTCGGCGCGATCGAAAACGGCGTCCGGTGATTCCAGTGCATGAAACTCACTGACACCAAAGGACATGGTGATAGGAACCCGTTCTTTCTTGAAGTTGAACGGGCTGTTTTCGATTTTGGCGCGCAGCTTCTCGGCGGCAATCATCGCATCGGCGGTATTGGTTTCCGGCATCAGGATGACAAATTCTTCACCGCCGTAGCGGGCGATAAAATCGACATCGCGCAGGTTTTTGCGCAATGAGCGGGCGATCAGTTGCAGCACTTTATCACCGGCCAGGTGGCCATAATTATCGTTGATGCGTTTGAAGTGATCGACATCACCCACGACCAAAGCCAGCGAACCCCCATAGCGGTTGCGGCGCAGCAACTCTTCCGCCAGACGCGCCTGATAGGCATCACGGTTGGGCAGGCCGGTGAGGTTATCGTGGGTGGCGCGGCGCTTCTGCTCTTCGATGGCAACCCGGCTTTCGGTGACTTCTTTTTCCATTTCGCTCAGCCGCGCCTGCAGCATTTCCAACCGGGCGGCGAGGCGTTCTTCGCGCTCTTCTTCTTCCTTCTGATATTTCTCCATCGCCTGCACGATCATGGTCAGGTGATCACGCACACTGACGCCCAGCTCGCCGAGATCGCCGGAGCCGGTGACCACCGAGCGGATATCGGCAATCTGGTCGCGCACCATGCTGTCGAGATCAAGGCGGGCACGCTTGCGCTCCAGCTGTCCCTGGCTGGCTTCACTGACCAGTATCTGAATGGCTTTCAGGCGCTGATCAAGGCTTTGCAGAAACTGCTCCAGCTCGGTCTGGCTGTTACCCAGACACTCAAGCAGGAATTCGGTGGTGTCTTCCAGCAGAGGTACCAGCTCATACCAGTTCAGACCTTCCTGCAGACGGTTTTGCAGATTCAGGGCTGTATGGTTCAGACGGTCAGGAATTACCAGTTGTGACAGCAGGTTGAGCAGGGTTTCAGAGACTTCCTGAGCGATATGAGAAAAGCCCGGTTCAGATTCCGGATGGTCGTCATGTTCTGCATCGCTGTCAGAAACAATATTGCTATCGTCACCGTCATCGCTGCTGCTGTCGCTGGGCTTAAACCAGCGCTGCCACCACTTGCTGCTGCGCTGTTCTTCAAAGCCTTCGAGGGTGGCGATTTCCCCGAGGATCTGAATCCAGCTCTGCAGCTGGTTGATGTAGCCGGACCAGCTCAGCAGCTCGTTTGCAGCACCTTTGCGGATTTCTCGGATGCGTTTCAGCAGTGGTTTGGGCAGTGGGCACAGGCTCAGTTTTTCGGCGGTGTCTGCCAGTTGTCCCAACAGCACTTCGGCCTGGGCGGTGTTCTGTTCTTCAAAACGTTTGACGGCCCGCTCCAGCTCATCCATTACCCGGTTCATGCCATTGGCGCCGGGTTTCAGGGCTTCGCGCAGATCGTTCAGAGATTTGTCGACACCGGCAGCCTGACCTTCGGCCAGCAGGGAAACCATGACCAGGCCTCGGCGCATCTGGTCGTGCTGTTGTTCTGAAGAGTTTTTGAGTTTCTCGTGGCTGTCTAACAGGTCGAGATATTTGTCGCGCCAGCGCCGGGCGGAATCCGACCCTGTTCCCTCTGCCATGTTGCGTCCTCGGGTTACTTCTATTGGTGGGCTTTGAAAATAGTCAGGCTAAGTATAGGTAAGGCAACCGAAGTTGCCGCGCCGGATGGCGGAAAAATCATGACCGGCGTCAGCTTATCCGGGCAGGACAATCTCGGCGGCAACGGGCAAATGGTCCGACTGCGGATGATCAATAACGGCGATGCGCTTCAGCTCAATATTGTCGCTTAACAGTATGTGATCAAGCCCGCGGCTGGGCTGCCAGCTGGGGTAGGTCGGCAGGTGTTGTTCCAGACGGTGCAGTGCCAGCCGCTTCAGCGGACTCTGATGCAGCAGGATTTCACTCTCCTGATTAAGGTCGCCCATGATCACCAGCCGCCGCGCATCGGCCACCAGATCGCAGAGAAAATCGAGCTGGCTGAACTGTGTGCGTTTGCCCAGTGCCAGATGCGTGATGGCAACCACCAGTTCCTGCTCGCCTTCACCGAAACGCAGCAGCATTACGCCGCGTCCGGGTAGCAGGCCGGGCAGTGCATGTTGCTCCACCCGTGCCGCCGGCAGCCGTGTCAGTAAACCATTGCTGTGTTGTGCCAGCTTGCCCAGATTGCGGTTGATTTGCTGATACCAGTGCGGGAAGCAGGCTTCCCGTGCCAGACGTTCGACCTGATTTTCCTGGCTGCTGCGCCAGCTGCCACCATCGGCTTCCTGCAGGGCAACAATATCGAAGGGGCTTATTAACTGGGCAATCTGGCTTAATGCCCAGTCGCGTTCACGGCAGGGTAATAAATGCTGCCAGCTGCGCAGCAGGTAGTGGTGATAGCCGCCGGTCTGAATGCCGACCTGCATATTGAAGGAGAGTAAACGAAGGGTGTCAGCGGCACGGGGTGCCGCTGTGAATTCCTGCAGAGTGCAGAAATGGGTCATGTTACTTGCCGGACAGTGCTGCGCGCTCTTTGGCGATCAGGTAGTCAGCAACGTCGAGCATTTTGTCCTGACCGCCCGCTGAAGTGGCGTCGATGATGTATTTGCCCTGTACGATCAGTGCCGGTACGCCGGAGATCTGGAACGCACGGATACGCTGATCACCCTGCTTCATACGGCTTTTCACGGTGAAAGACTCATACGCTTTATCGAAATCAGCAGCTTTTACACCGGCTTTGGCGACCAGAAAATCGCGCTGATCATCACGGTCCAGCAGACGCTGACGCTCAACATGGATGGCTTTGAAAATATCGCCGTGTACCTGATCCAGTACGCCCAGCACATCGGCTACATAATAGAACTGTGCGTGGGACACCCAGGCGCGGCCAAACATGGCAGGAACGCCTTCAAAGGCAACGTCGGCCGGCAGGTTTTTCTTCCATGGAGTGATAATGTCTTCGAGGTGGAAACAGTGCGGGCAGCCATACCAGAAAGCTTCTTCGACATGCACTTTGCCATCGGCCAGCACAGGTACCGGCTCGGCCAGTACTTTATATTCTTTACCGGCTTCGTATGCTGCAGCCTGAGCGCTGGCGCTGATCAGCAATACAGCGGCTGCCATCCATTTGGTTACCTGTGACAACATGGGTTACTCCATTCTTATTAATCAGATTTTGTTAGACGCATTTTTGCATAAAGGTTCGGTATCGCCCACCGTCAAAATGCAAAGACGGGTCAAGGGGCCGTGCGCTGCAGGCATAAAAAAAGGTGGCCGAGGCCACCTTCTTTTTTATCTGCGGATTAACGCAGACCCTGAATGTACGAAGACACTGCTTCGATTTCAGTGGTATGCAGGCGATAAGCGATATCGCGCATCATGCGGGTATCGCCATCATTGGTGCGCTGGTTCATGCTGAATGCAGTCAGCTGAGCCTGGGTGTAGGCATCGTGCTGACCAGCAAGGCGTGGGAAGCCAGCGGCTTCGATACCTTTACCGTCAGGACCGTGGCATGCCAGACAAGCCGGAACGCCTTTGCTTTCGATACCGGCGCGGTAGATACGCTGGCCCAGTTCAACCAGTTCTTCTTTTGCGCCACCGGTGGTTGGCACCTGAGCGCTGAAGTAAGCAGCCAGATCAGCAACATCGGTATCGCTCAGGCCGGTAACGAATGGAGCCATCGCCGGAACCTGACGATTACCATCGCGGATATCTTTGATCTGTTTGATCAGATAACGCTCACCCTGGCCTGCAATTTTCGGGAAAGTTGGTGCAAGACTGTTACCGTCGGCACCGTGGCAGGCCGCACAGGTAGCAGATTTTGCTTTACCGGCTTCAGCATCACCGGCGTGAGCAACGGACATCAGTCCGGCAGAAACGATCAGGCTAATCAACAGGTTTTTCATCATCAGGTCCAGGTTGTATGTGAATTCGTCTACTACTCAGGGGCGCGCTTACTTGGGCGCTGCCATGTAGTTGATCAGTTGTTTGTACTGGTCAGCAGTACAGTCCATGCACAGGCCGCGTGGCGGCATGGCATTCAAGCCGTTGGTGACGCTGGTTATCAGAGCATCCATACCTTTAGCCAGACGAGGCTCCCAGGCGGCCTTATCAAAGGATTTCGGTGCACCGGCAACTCCCATTGAGTGGCATGCGTTGCAGGTCTGCTGGTATTTAGCCGCTACGTCGAAGGCCTGAACATTTGCACTCATCGCTGCGGTTACAGCAGCCATCACAGCTAATTTTTTAATCATAGGAGTCTCTCTCTGATTGCATGTTTTAGATGGTTAAAACAGCTTAGCCCCGGACTCATCGCCCTGTGATAGAATGGGTGCGTCATCCAAAGGCCAAGCATTATATAACATTAATTTCCGGACGGTCATTACGTTTACCCCATGATAGAACAGGAATCCTTGACCTATACCAACACTCACTTCGTTAAGAGCGCCGCGAAGCTGAGCCAGTGTCCGATGGATATTTTGCGGGAAGTAGCCTTTGCCGGCCGCTCCAACGCGGGAAAATCCAGTGCACTGAACAGGTTAACAGGTCACAAAAAACTGGCGCGTACGAGTAAAACTCCAGGCCGTACGCAGTTAATTAACTATTTCCAGATTGGCGAATTGCCGCTGGCACTGGTCGATCTGCCCGGTTACGGCTTTGCCAAAGTGCCGCTGGCGGTGAAAAACGAATGGCAGCGCGAGCTGGATAATTATCTGCAGAACCGCGATGCATTGATTGGTCTGGTGCTGCTGATGGATATCCGCCATCCGCTGAAAGAATTCGACAACGCTATGATTCAGTGGGCTAAGCGCTCTGAAATGCCGCTGCATATTCTGCTGACCAAGGCCGACAAGCTGAAACGCGGCCCGGCGCAGAGCGCCTTACTGCAGGTGCGCAAGGCGGTATCGTCGCTGGGTAAGCTGGTCAGTGTGCAGACCTATTCATCGCTGAATGGTGAAGGCACCGACGAACTGCAAAAGCGTCTGAACAGCTGGTTGCTGCCGCCCGAAGATGTGGCTGCGGAAACAGAAGAAACACCAGAAGCCTGACTCTGGCCGGCGTTTGCCGGCCTCCTGCCTTTTTCTGAGGCCGTTTACGGCGGCCGCAGAGCTACAGATCATCCGGTCCTACTGTCATTGCTGATATTTATTGCGCAGCTATTCGTCATAAGAAAATACAACTGAAATGCGTCTCTGCAGCCAGCAAATTACGAATCCGTGGCTATAGTTTAATCATTCCTTCGGGAATTGATGACCAGACGCATGACTTCTCTCTGGATGCTTTTTCAGGTAGTTCTTTTTCTTCGGTACTTCCCCAATGATCCGAAGTTGACCCGGTCGTTTGCCCCCAATGGCGACCGGGTCTTTTTTTGTCCGTTGATTATGTTTGGTGCTGCTGTCAGGCAGGACGTCTGGCGTCGCGCAGACTTTGCAGCACCAGACTGAATGCAAACAGGGTGGTAGCCGCAACCACCACGCTGGGGCCGGCCGGCGTATCGAAACGGAACGATGCCCACAATCCTAACAGCACTGAGATAACGCCGGTTGCGCTGGCCAGCAAGACCATCTGCTCCGGTGTGCGCGCCAGACTGCGCGCTGCGGCCGGCGGAATAACCAGCAGGGCGCTGACCAGTAAAATCCCCACCACCTTCATGGCCAGAGCAACCAGTAACGCCAGCAGCAGAATCAGCATCAGGTTCAGACGTTGCACCGGATGGCCATCGATCGCAGCCAGTTCCTGGCTGACGGTAATGGCAAGCAAGGCGCGCCACTGCCAGAACAGCAGCACAGCAATGAGAATGGCCGCCAGCAGAATCCAGAGCACATCGATACGTTCTACCGCCAGCAGATCACCAAACAGATAACCCATCAGATCGACGCGGATGCCCTGGGCAAGGCTCAGTGTTACCAGACCAATCGCCAGCGTACTGTGCGAGACAATGCCCAGCAGGGTATCGGACGATAAGCGCGAGCGGTTCTGCAGCGGCAGTAACAGCAGCGCCAGCAGTACCGAGCCGAGCACCAGAGCCAGCGTCAGGTTGATATCGGTAAGCACGCCAAAGGTAATACCCAGCAGAGCGCCGTGGGCCAGGGTGTCGCCAAAAAAAGCCATGCGCCGCCACACCACAAAACTGCCCAGTGGTCCGGCCACCAGAGCCAGCAGAACCCCCGCCATTAATGGCATCAGCCACCAGTAATCGAACAGATTCACAGAATCTCCTTGCCGGGTGCGTGGTGCTCAACATGGCCGTCGGCGCAGTGCTGATGATCATGATGATGGGTGTAGTGAGCGATTGGGGCCTGTTGTTGTCCCTGTGGGCGGGCGCCGAATAAGCGGATATACGCAGGATCAATAGAAACCGTATCCGGATGTCCGGAACAGCAGATATGGCCATTCAGGCAGATCACTTCGTCGGTGGCGGCCATGACCAGATGCAGGTCGTGGGACACCATCAGTACCGCACAACCGAGCTCATCCCGCAGTTGCGGTATCAGGCTGTACAGCTCCAGCTGGCCCTGTACATCAACCCCCTGTACAGGTTCGTCGAGTACCAACAGGTCGGGTTTGATCAGCAGCGCGCGGGCCAGTAAGACCCGCTGCCATTCGCCGCCGGACAGGTCGTGTACCGATTGCCTAGCGAGAGCGCTGATTGCCAGCCGTTCCAGCCAGTAATGGATGCGCTCGTTGCTGGCGCCGCGCGCCAGCTGCAGAAAGCCGGTGACGGTTAACGGCATGCGCTGATCAAGGCTCAGGCGCTGTGGCATATAGCCGATACGCAGTCCGGGGCGGCGCGTGACCTTGCCGGAATCGGCTGTTTCCAGCCCCAGCAGCACTTTAATCAGCGTCGACTTGCCGCAGCCGTTAGGGCCGATCAGGGTAATGATCTGGCCGGCTTTAAGGTTAAGGCTGATATCGTTGAGCACGGTTTTATGCTGGCGTACCAGCTGCAGCTGGCTGGCGCTGAGAATCGTTGCGGCACTGGCGCTGCTCATACGGCATCCTGGCATCTTGGGCACAGGCCCATCAGTTCGGTCATTTGCTGCTCGACTTTCACTCCCAGCATCTGTTCGGCCTGACGGGCGATTTTATTCACCTGCTCGGCATCCAGCTCCTGCGCTTCACCACATTCGCGGCAGACAAAAAAGCAGCTGGGATGCGCTTCGCCCGGATGGGTGCAGCCAATAAAGGCATTCAGGGAGCTGATGCGGTGCACCAGACCCAGATCGAGCAGAAAATCGAGGGCGCGGTAAACGGTCGGCGGTGCGGAGTTAAAACCTTCTTCCGCCAGTTTCGGCAGCAGATCGTAAGCGCCAACCGGTTTATGGTTGGCCCAGACCAGTTCCAGCACACGCTGGCGTACCGGGGTCAGGCGTGCGCCCTGTTCTTCGC
The DNA here is from genome assembly GCF_002335285.1 of Thalassolituus sp. UBA2009. NCBI lineage: Bacteria > Pseudomonadati > Pseudomonadota > Gammaproteobacteria > Oceanospirillales > Oceanospirillaceae > Thalassolituus > Thalassolituus sp. UBA2009. The sequence goes on along the minus strand of NZ_DDCJ01000016.1, from coordinate 12,480 downwards.
ACAGAGTGCGGGCGCGGGAAACGGCACTGTCGATGCAGGCGTGGTGGTCATGGGCTTTATAGACGTTTTGAGCCATCGTCGCGCCTCGGAGATTAGGTTATAATGTTGCAATTCTACGACAGGAACGCCCCGATACAATGAAGAATTTGCCGCTGCTGCTGATTTCACTGTTGCTGAGTCTCAGTCTGAGCGGTCAGGCTGCCCCTATCAGCCATGAACCGCCATACAAAGTGTTGGCCAGTGTTCATCCGCTGGCGCTGATGGCCGCCTCACTGGTGGAAGCTGAACAACTCAGCGTATTGCTGCCACCGGGGATGACGCCACACGACTTCTCCCTGCGCCCATCCGATATTGATGTTATCCAGAGTGCCGATGTCATTATCTGGTCCGGTGCTCAGGCTGAGCCTTATCTCAGTGGTTTTGCCCGCCGCTGGCCGGACAAAATCTGGATTGATGTTGCAAAACTGCGTGAAGAAGGCCAGCCGAACGATGGTCACTGGTGGTTTTCGCCGGCCATGATGGTGCGCGCCCAGCAGCAGCTGGCCGGTGCGCTGGAGCTGCCTGCCGGTAACTTCGCAGCGGATGTTGATGCTGCTTTACAGCGCGCCGAGCAGTTACTGGCGCCGTTGCGCAGTCGTGGTTTCTTTGTTTTTCACCGTGCCTATGATCACTGGGTGCAGGCCATGCAGCTCAATCAGGTTGGTGCCTTTACCCTGTCACCGGAGCAGAAGCCTGGTATGAAAACCCTGCAACGCATGCGCGACCAGCTGACCTCCGGCGAAGTGGTGTGCGTGTTCAGTGAGCCGGAATTCTCACCGGCGCTGGTGCAGTCAGTGGTGCGTGGTCTGGATGTTAAACAGGGCGAGCTGGACCCGGTGGCCAGTCATATTTCTGTGACAAAGAGTGGCTACCCTGACTTTATTGAGGATCTGGCCCAGCGTTTTGCCACCTGTTTAAGTCCGGATTGATCCAGACCGGCCTGTGTCCTGATCAGGCCAATCCACGATGCGGACTTGCCATGGCGGGCGCTTTCGGTCAGGTTAAGGTCTGACCAGTGCGCGTCATGGAGGAAAGTAAATGGAGCTTTACCAGCAGGTCCGGACACAGACACTCGCTCTGTGCCAGCCGCTGAATTCACCAGTCCGCTGAAGTGGCATCTGGCCCACACCAGCTGGTTCTTCGAAACCTTTCTGCTTAAACCCCACCGTCCTGATTATCAGGAATTTCACCCGCTGTTCGGCCATCTGTTTAACAGCTATTACAACGGCATTGGCCAGCCTTATCCGCGTGCGCAGCGCGGTCTGTTATCCCGCCCCACGCTGGATGAGGTGCTGGCCTATCGCGCTCATATTGATCAGGCCATGCAGCCCCTGATGCATGACGCCGGCCTGCAGCCACTGATTGAACTTGGGCTGAATCATGAACAGCAGCATCAGGAGCTGATGCTCACCGACCTGCTGTATTGCTGGGCAAAGAATCCGCTGGAACCTGTGTATCAGCAGGCCACACAGCACTCTGCAGAACAGACAGCACCGAACTGGCTGCCACTGAAAGAAGGCGTTACCGAGGTCGGCCACAGAGGCCCGGCCTTTGCCTTTGATAACGAAACCCCGCGTCACCGCCAGTGGCTGCAGGGCGGAGAAATCGCCAGCCGCTTAGTCACCAATGCGGAATACCTGCAGTTTATTGAACAGGGCGGTTATCAGCAGCCGCAATGGTGGCTGGCCGATGGCTGGAGCTGGATCAGCAGTCTGCCGCCACAGGAGCGGCAGCCGCTGTACTGGCGCCAGCACAATAACGAATGGAGTACCTACGGCCTGGCCGGACGCCAGCCGCTCGACCCGCAGGCGCCACTTTGCCATATCAGTTTTTACGAAGCCGATGCCTACGCCCGCTGGGCGGGTGCGCGCCTGCCGACCGAAGCGGAATGGGAGAGTGCTGCACGGTTATATCCGCAACAGTTGCAGCAGCTGTTTGGTTGCCGCTGGCAGTGGACTGCCAGCTCTTATCAGGCTTATCCGGGGTACCGTCCTGCTGCTGGCGCAGTGGGCGAATACAACGGCAAATTTATGTGTAATCAGATGGTATTGCGCGGCAGCTCCTGCGCCACACCCGAAGGTCACGGCCGTATTACTTACCGCAACTTTTTCTACCCCCATGAGCGCTGGCAGTTTACCGGCCTGCGTCTGGCCCGCGACACTCACTAACCCTGATCAATCCGGAACACTCACCGCAATAAACGGGAGATAAGGTATGAAACGACAGGCTCTGCAGGTTTTTGATCATCTGCCCGCACCACTGGATCTGCGCGAAGAAGTACTGAAAGGGCTGACGCAACGGCAGAAGACGCTGCCAGCCAAACTGTTTTACGACGAGCGCGGTTCACAGCTGTTCGAGGCCATTACTGCGCTGCCGGAATACTATCTGACCCGTACCGAAATTGGCCTGCTGCGTCAGCATAGTGGTGAGATCGCAGGCATCGTCGGGGCTGGCAGTGTGCTGCTGGAATACGGTGCGGGGGCCAGTCTTAAAATCCGTTTACTGCTCGAAGCGCTGCGCCCGGATTGTTATGTGCCTATGGATATCAGCCGTGAGTTTTTGCTGGCTGCTGCGCAGCGTCTGCTGGACGACTACGACTGGCTGAGCATTTATGCCGCCTGTGTGGATTACAGCCAGCCGCTCAGCCTGCCGCACCAGATTGAGCAGGCGGAGCGCAAGCTGGGGTTTTTCCCCGGTTCCAGTCTGGGTAATTTCACGCCGCCGGAAGCCCGGCAGTTTTTACAGCGCGTACGTCAGACACTGGGGCGTGGCAGTTATTTTCTGCTCGGTGTTGATCTGGAAAAAGATGTTGCAGTGCTGGAAGCCGCTTATAACGATCAGCAGGGCGTCACCGCCGCCTTTAATAAAAACATTCTGCGTCACCTGAACCAGACCTTAAGTGCCGGATTTGACGAACAGCGTTTCCGCCATGAAGCGCGTTACAACGCAGAGCAGTCGCGCATCGAAATGCACCTGATCAGCGAGGTTGATCAGATGATTAATGTTGCCGGTCAGCAGATAGCACTGCGTAAAGGCGAAAGTATTCACACCGAAAATTCCTGCAAATACCGCCCCGATGGGCTGCAAAGCATGGCCCGCAGTGCCGGATTTGAAACCCGTCAGATATGGACTGATGCGCAAAATTACTTTGCTCTGGTGTTGCTGCAGGGCGTGTAAATGCACAGCAAAGCGGGTGCCTGTCCGCCGCACTGCAGCTGGACAGGTAGCGCAGGCCCGTTAGAATAGCCTCCACTATTTTCTGTGGATATTGCTGTTATGACACTGGCCGTCGTTACCCTGGCTGCGGGCAAAGGCTCGCGTATGAAATCGGACCTGCCAAAGGTACTGCATCGTCTGGCTGGCAAGCCGATGCTGGCGCATGTACTCAACAGTGCTGCGGCGCTGCCAAAGGCGAAGCAGCATGTGGTGATCGGACACGGGGCTGACGCGGTAAAAGAACAGATCACGGACTTTCCGGTGACCTGGGCGCTGCAAAGTGAGCAGAAAGGTACCGGCCATGCCGTGGCGATGGCGATGCCTGAGGTTGATCCGGCAGCGACCGTGCTGGTGCTGTACGGCGATGTGCCATTAATCCGCACAGAAACCCTGCAGAAACTGCTCGACGAAACCCATGATGGCCATGCTCTGGCCCTGCTAACCGTTGAGCTGGCGGACCCGACCGGTTATGGCCGTATTGTGCGTGACGATGCCGGCAATATTCTCTCCATTGTTGAACACAAAGATGCCAGCGATCTGCAGCGTAAAATCCGTGAGGTGAACACCGGCATTCTGGCAGTCTCAGCGGCGTTGCTGAATGAGTGGTTGCCAAAGCTGTCCGCCAATAATGCTCAGGGCGAATATTATCTGACCGATGTGATTGCCATGGCGGTTGAACAGGGCGTGGCGGTGCGGGCGATTCACCCGCAGGACGAATACGAAGTGCAGGGTGTGAACGACCGTCTGCAACTGGCCGGTCTGGAACGCGTTTATCAGCGCCAGCAGGCGGATCAGCTGTTGCGTGATGGTGTCTCTCTGGCCGATCCGGCACGCATCGACGTACGCGGTACCCTGACCGTGGGTGCGGATGTGGTAATTGATGTTGGCTGTGTGTTTGAAGGTGATGTGGTTCTGGAAGACGGCGTACAGATCGGCCCGTACTGTGTGATCAAAAACAGCCGCATCGGTGCCGGCAGCGAGATCGAATGTTATTCCATGATCGATCAGGCGCAGCTGGCTGCTGACTGCCATGTTGGCCCATACGCGCGTTTGCGTCCGGGCGCCGA
>NZ_DDCJ01000016.1:0-7906 GCF_002335285.1 Thalassolituus sp. UBA2009 | reverse complement strand
GGCGAAGGTTCCAAGGTGAACCACCTGACCTACATCGGTGATGCTGAGATTGGTAAAGATGTGAACGTTGGTGCGGGCACCATCACCTGCAATTACGACGGCGTAAACAAGTTTAAAACCGAAATCGGCGACAATGCCTTTATCGGCTCCAACTCGTCGCTGGTGGCACCGGCAAAAATTGGCGCAGGCGCAACGGTCGCCGCCGGTTCGGTAATCACCAAAGAAGTGGCTGAGGGCGAACTGGCCGTGGCACGGGGTAAACAGCGCAACGTGACGGGCTGGGCGCGTCCGGTTAAGCAGTAAGTACAGCCCGCAGGAGCCGTCCGGCTCCTGCTCTTTCAGCTTTTCTCAGCGCGGAACGCGGCGGATACGCCCGGTTTCGTCGATCGCAACATACACAAACACAGCATCAACGACTTTGCGGCGCTCAACTTCGTTCGGGTTTTGCGTCCACACCTCGATAGCGATGCGGATGGATGAGGTGCCGATATCCAGCAGGCGGGTGTAGAAGCATACGGCCGCACCCACGCGGATGGGCGACATAAATACCACCGATTCCAGTGCCACATTGGCAATGCGGCCCTGAGCCAGACGGCTGGCAACACTTTCCGCGGCGTGGTCCATCTGCGCGACTACCCAGCCACCGCTGATGTCGCCGTGCACATTGGTTTCACTGCGGGTTGGAATCAGGCGCAGGGTCAGCTCGCCTTCCGGGGTTGGCTCACAATCTTCGCGTGCTTCTTCGAGGGAATCTCCGCGTGGATGATCGACGGCGTCCTCTTTCGGGTCCATGGGGTTCTACCTGGTTGGAATTATTTTGTGCGGAGTGTACTGGTTTTCTGCCTCCAGCACATCCGCTGCCAATACGACTTTAGCGGCAGGCCGGATCAGCCATAGAGCTGTTCCGGTAACCAAGTCGCCAATTGTGGGAAACAGGCCAGCAGTACCAGTATCAACAGCTGGATGGCAATAAAAGGCATTACACCGCGATAAATGGTGCGGGTGGCGATTTCCTTCGGTGCCACACCGCGCAGGTAAAACAGGGCGAAACCAAAGGGTGGCGTGAGGAATGAGGTCTGCAGGTTAATGGCAATCATAATGCCCAGCCAGACAGGATCGACCCCCATCATCAGCAGTACCGGTGCAACAATAGGCACCACGACAAAGGTGATCTCGATAAAGTCGAGAATAAAACCGAGCAGGAAGATCACCAGCATCACAATCAGCATGGCACTGAACACGCCGCCGGGCAGGCTGGTAAAGGCCGAATGCACCAGCTCTTCGCCACCAAAACCACGAAATACCAGAGAGAACAGCGCAGCGCCAATAAAAATCAGGAACACCATGCTGGTCACCTGCAGGGTGGCATCCATCACTTCTTTTAAGCGCGCAATATCAAACTCGCGGTAGGCAATGGCCAGCAGCAGGGCGCCACCGGCACCGATACCGGCGGCTTCGGTGGGTGTGGCAATTCCGGTCAGAATAGAGCCGAGCACAGCGATAATCAGCGCCAGTGGTGGCAGCAGCCCTTTTAGTAATTCGAGCACAAAAGCGCCATTCAGCGGCGGCCGGTCACTCACGGCCGGTGCGGCCTGTGGGCGGAACAGAGCCACCAGACCGATGTACAGCAAATAAGCTGCAACCAGCATCAGTCCGGGAATCAGCGCACCGACAAACAGATCGGCAACGGATACGGTTTCCGGGCTGAAAATACCCATCTTCAGTTGTGCCTGCTGGTATGAGCTGGACAGCACATCGCCCAGAATAATCAGTGCCGTTGACGGTGGAATAATCTGCCCGAGGGTGCCGGTCGCGCAGATGTTGCCGGTTGCCAGCGCCGGGCTGTAGCCCTGACGCAACATGGTCGGCAGTGAGATCAGGCCCATGGTCACCACGGTGGCACCGATGATACCGGTGCTTGCCGCCATCAGCATGCCAACAATCACCACGGAAAAGCCCAGGCCACCGCGCACCGGGCCGAACAGCAGGCCCATATTGCGCAGCAAACGCTCGGCGATACGCGATTTCTCCAGCATCACGCCCATAAATACAAACAGCGGTACGGCGATCAGAATCTGGTTACTGAGAATGCCGAACATACGGTTCGGCAGCGCGTGCAGAAAGGCCTCATCCAGCGTGCCGGTTAATACACCGACACCTGCAAACAGCAGCGAGGTGCCGGCCAGGGTAAAGGCCACGGGAAAGCCACACATCAGCACGATGCAGACCAGCGCGAATAACAGCAGCGGCATTAACTCAGCCATAGTGTTTTTCCACCTCCGCGCTTTCATCGGCACCCGGATGCTGCACGAAGGTGTTGGCCAGCTCGGCCAGCGCCTGCAGGATAATCAGCAGTGGCAGGGCAACAATCAGGCTCTTGAGCAGGTAAACAAAGGGCAGGCCTCCGGCTTCGGGGGACTTCTCGCCAATGGCCCAGGCGCTGGCCACGTAATCCCAGCTGACCCAGAGCATAAAGAGGCAGACGGGCAGCACCAGCAACACAATGCCAAGGCGGTCGACCCAGGCCTGACGCTGTGCGCTCCAGTTGCGGTAAAACACATCCACCCGCACATGGCCGCCCTGCTGCCAGGTATAGGCGGCACCGAGCATAAAGAGTGAGGCGTGCAGGTACATCACCGCTTCCTGCAGGGCGATGGACGGAATGCTGAAGCTGTAGCGCAGAACCACCACCAGGCAGGAAAAGATAACCATCAGTAGCGACAGCCAGCGTACGGATTCGCCGATAAGCCGGGTTAACCGGTTCAGCTGCAACAGGGAATTCAGCAAAATTTGAGTCATCAGGGGCTCTTATTATTGGCGGTGTAACACGGGTTGTTATGACCCGGGCGGCGCATTATACCCACAGGACATGCGGCTTGCAGCCCGGTTTCTGTGTCACATAACTGTCATAGTGCTGTAATAAATTGCCCGACTGTCATATTTCTGTAACATTGCACTCCAATAATCACGTTCATCCAATAGCCAACGCTGTTCCTGGATTGGTAACAACCGGAATACAAAAGGAAGCAAAGATGAAAAAAGCTCTGTTAGCCGGCGCCGCACTGCTGGCCTCTGTCGTAAGTGTTACGGCTCACGCTGAACGTGATTACATCAGCATCGTAGGTTCTTCAACGGTTTACCCGTTTTCTACCGTTGTGGCTGAGCGTTTCGGTAAAGCAACCAACTTCCGTACCCCGAAAGTTGAATCAACCGGTTCCGGTGGTGGCCTGAAGCTGTTCTGTTCTGGTGTGGGTGATGCAACTCCGGATATCACCAACGCTTCCCGTGCGATCAAATCTTCTGAAATCGAGCTGTGCGCCAAAAACGGTGTAACTGAGATTGTTGAAGTCATGATTGGTTATGACGGCATTGCCTTTGCCAATGCGGCAACGGCTCCACGCATGGAACTGACCCGTAAAGATATGTTCCTGGCGCTGGCGAAAATGGTTCCTGCCAAAGACGGTTCCGATACCCTGATTGAGAACCCATACAAAACCTGGAAAGACGTAAACCCTGCTCTGCCAGCGAAAAAAATCGAAGTACTGGGACCACCACCAACATCCGGTACCCGTGATGCCTTCGTAGAACTGGCGATGGAAGGTGGCTGTCAGCAATTTCCATTCATCAAAGCGATGAAGAAAACGGATGAGAAAAAATTCAAAGCCGTTTGCCATGGCCTGCGTGAAGATGGCGGCTATGTTGAAGCCGGTGAAAACGACAACCTGATCGTACAGAAACTGGTCGCGAACCCGGATGCGTTCGGCATCTTCGGCTTCAGCTTCCTGGAGCAGAATGCAGATAAAGTGCAGGGTTCTGTTGTTGACGGTAAACTGCCGACCTTTGAAGCGATCTCTGATGGTTCTTACCCGGTCAGCCGTTCACTGTTCTTCTATGTTAAGAAGGCACACGTTGGTGTTATCCCGGGCATTGAAGAGTATCTGGCTGAGTTCACCTCTGAGCGTGCGATGGGTGAAGATGGTTACCTGGCTGAAAAAGGCATGATTCCGATGATGGATGAAGAACGTGCCCGTGTTCTGAATAATGTAAAAAATCTGACTCCGCTGGCCGCTAAGTAAGCAGCGAGCGCGGTCTGAAGACTCGCGGCAAAAGCCGAGGCAATCGCCTCGGCTTTTGCATGTCACAACCACTTAAAGATCAATGACCCATGAATTACAGTAGCTTGATCATTGCGGTTCTGATTCTTCTCGGCGGAGCTTATCTGCTGGGACGGAACCGGGCCCGGGCAATTGCCAGTCAGGGCATGCGCCTGCACTCACTGCCAACTCACTATGGTGCGTTAATGGCCCTGTGGACGGGCCTGCCGCCACTGTTACTGCTGCTGATCTGGAGTCTGGCGGAAGCGCCGGTCATTGATCATCTGCTGATCGCCCAGCTGCCGGAAGCCATTCAGCAGGGCAGTCCGTCGGATATTCAGCTTGCCATCAGCAAGGTGCACAATCTGGCTATTGGTTCAGGTATCAGTGCGGCACCGGAGCTGGAACCGGCGGTGCGCCATCTGATCGAACTGCAGGAACGTACTCTGCTGTTGCACAGTGGCATGGTGTTGTCGCTGGCGCTGTTGGGTATTGCGTTAACCTGGCGCCGCATTAAAGCCGATATGCGCGCCCGTACCGAGGTTGAAAGCATTGTCCGCCGTCTGCTGTTTGCCAGCTCCGGTGTGGCGGTACTGACCACCCTCGGTATTCTGGCGTCAGTGCTGTACGAGGCGTGGCAGTTCTTCGGTAAAGTCAGCCCGTTTGAATTTCTGTTTGGCACCACCTGGTCTCCTCAGGTGGCTCTGCGTGCCGACCAATCCGGCTCCTCCGGCAGTTTTGGTGCGGTACCACTGTTTGCCGGTACCTTGCTTATTTCTTTAATCGCGATGTTTATCGCGGTGCCTGTTGGTCTGATGGCGGCGATTTATTTATCGGAATACGCCACGCCGACTATCCGCCAGTACGCCAAACCGGCGCTGGAAATTCTGGCTGGTATTCCAACCGTTGTGTACGGCTTCTTTGCCGCGTTAACGGTGGCTCCGGTGATCCGTGAGCTGGGTGAGTCGATGGGGCTGACGGTATCGTCGGAAAGTGCGCTGGCCGCCGGTCTGGTGATGGGGATTATGATTATTCCGTTCGTTTCATCGTTGTCGGATGACGTGATCAACGCCGTGCCACAATCGCTGCGCGATGGCAGTTATGGTCTGGGTGCCACCAAGAGCGAAACCGTTAAAGAAGTGGTTATTCCGGCAGCTCTGCCCGGTATTGTTGGTGCCATTATGCTGGCGGTATCGCGTGCCATTGGTGAAACCATGATCGTTGCCATGGCGGCCGGTCTGGCTGCGAATCTGACGGCTAACCCGCTGGATTCGGTGACCACCGTAACCGTACAGATCGTAACCCTGCTGGTGGGTGACCAGGAATTCGATTCACCGAAAACATTGGCGGCCTTCGCGTTGGGACTGGTGCTGTTCCTGGTGACGCTGGCGCTCAACTTCGTTGCCCTGAAAGTAGTACAGAAATATCGGGAACAATATGACTAATACCTCTATGAGTACCCGCGAAAAAGTTGAAAAAAGCATGGTGCGCCGCCGTGCGGCGGAAAAGCGTTTCCGCACGTACGGTATGGCATCGGTGTTGTTTGGTCTGCTGTGTCTGGTGGGATTGTTTGGCGACATCATCAATAAAGGTGCGTCGGCGTTCCGTCAGACGGTTATTCAGACCGAAATTCTGATCGATGCAGACTTTCTCGGTATTAACAAAAAAGCCGATGACCAGGAAATCCGTAATGCTGATTTCGAAGGTCTGATTAAGCAGCACTTCAAAGCTATGGTGCAGCCGCAGGGGCGCGGTGAGCGCCGCCAGCTGTACAGCATGATCAGTGCCGGTGCAGCCTGGCAGCTGCAGGAAGCGGTGATTGCAGACCCGTCGTTATTGGGCAAGAAGCTGAGTGTTAACCTGATTGCGGATGACGATGTTGATCAGTGGTTCAAACATGACCGTGGAACCGAGCTTCATAATAACCGTATGAGTGAAACTCAGGTGAAATGGCTTGAGCAGTGGATTGATCAGGACATGCTGAAGACCCAGTTCAACACCTTGTTCTTTGTTAACGGTGATTCGCGTGAGCCTGAGCTGGCCGGTATCCGTGGTGCTATTACCGGTACCTTCCTGACCTTGCTGGTTACCTTTCTGCTGTCGTTCCCGATTGGTGTGGCGGCGGCTATTTATCTGGAAGAATTTGCTCCGCGTAACAAAATTACCGAGTTTGTTGAAATTAATATCAATAACCTTGCGGCAGTGCCATCCATTACTTTTGGTCTGCTCGGTCTGGCTATTTTTATTAATATTTTCGGTGTGGCACGTTCCACCCCACTGGTCGGTGGCCTGGTGCTGACGCTGATGACTTTGCCGACCATTATTATTTCCGGTCGTGCAGCGATTAAAGCCGTACCGCCATCCATCCGCGAAGCGGCCTTTGGTCTGGGTGCTTCGAAAATGCAGGTGGTCTTTCACCATGTATTGCCGCTGGCATTACCGGGCATGCTGACCGGTACCATTATTGGTATGGCTCAGGCATTGGGTGAAACGGCACCGCTGCTGATGATTGGTATGGTGGCCTTTGTGGTCGACGTGCCGGGTTTTGTGAATGACCCGTCAACCGTATTGCCGGTACAGATTTTCCTTTGGTCAGACAGTCCTGAGCGTGCCTTTATGGAGCGTACGTCCGGTGCCATTATGGTGCTGCTGGGCTTCCTGGTGACGATGAATACCGCCGCGGTGATGCTGCGCCGTCGTCTGGAACGCCGCTGGTAAGTGGTCTGACACATTAACGATTTGATTGGATTAAATAGATTATGAGCATCATCGAAAACCACAAAACCAATGGCGCCGCTTTTTGTGAAAATCCGAAATTAAAGGCCCGTGATGTTGGCGTTTTTTACGGTGAAAAACAGGCCATTTTTGATGTCAGCCTGGATATCGGTGCCAACGAAGTGATCGCCCTGATCGGCCCGTCCGGTTGCGGTAAATCGACGTTCCTGCGTTGTCTGAACCGCATGAATGACACCATCGATATCTGCCGTATCAGTGGTGAAATTCTGCTCGACGGTGAAAATATTTACGATCCTAAAGTGGATGTCGTGCCTTTACGTGCGCGGGTTGGTATGGTGTTCCAGAAGCCAAACCCATTTCCCAAGTCGATTTATGACAACGTTGCTTACGGCCCACGTATTCATGGCCTGGCGCATTCGCGTGTTGATCTGGACGAGATTGTGGAAAAAAGTCTGCAGCGTGCCGGCTTATGGAATGAAGTAAAAGATCGTCTGCACTCACCCGGCACAGGTTTGTCCGGTGGTCAGCAGCAGCGTCTGTGTATCGCCCGCACTATTGCGGTCGATCCGGAAGTGATTCTGATGGACGAACCCTGTTCAGCGCTGGATCCGATTGCAACGGCTAAGATTGAAGAACTGATCGACGAACTGCGTGAGAATTACACCATCGCCATCGTAACCCACTCCATGCAGCAGGCTGCGCGGGTGTCACAGCGTACGGCGTATTTCCACCTTGGTCAGCTGATTGAAGTAAACCCGACCGATCAGGTGTTTACGACGCCTCAGCACACATTAACAGAAGCCTATATCACCGGCCGTTTCGGGTAAGGGGACGCGACAATGGAAATGAATTTTAACCAGCATATTTCCGGACAGTTTAACGCTGATCTGGAAGCGATCCGCAACCATATGATGGGTATGGGTGGTCTGGTCGAGCGTCAGGTGGCTAATGCAATTGAGGCTATCTGCAGCGGTGATACCCGTGTGGCCGATGATGTTATCCGCCGTGAAGACGAAGTGGATAAGATGGAAGTGAACATCGACCACGAGTGCACGCAGATTCTGGTGCGTCGCCAG
>NZ_DDCJ01000042.1:3089-3223 GCF_002335285.1 Thalassolituus sp. UBA2009 | reverse complement strand
GCTGCCGGCACCGTTGAAATTGGCTTGTGGCGCAATGGTTAAGGTGGTGCCGCTGATGCTGGCGCCCAGCTCGGTTGTGGCAGAAGTGATGCTGTAGGTTAATGAACCACTATCAATGTCGGTGGCGCTCAGTG
>NZ_DDCJ01000042.1:0-2872 GCF_002335285.1 Thalassolituus sp. UBA2009 | reverse complement strand
CATCTTCGTTCAGGGTTTTGGCCGTAATCGCCGCGATTACCGGCGCATCGTTCACCGCATCAACGGTGACATTAAAACTGGTGCTGTCGCTCAGGACACCGTCGGATACCTGTACCGTAATGCTGCCGGCACCGTTGAAATTGGCCTGAGGAGCAATGGTTAAGGTGCTGCCGCTGATGCTGGCGCCAAGCTCTGTGGTTGCCGAGGTGATGCTGTACGTCAGGCTATCCCCATCAGCATCGGTCGCGCTCAGTGTTACATTCAGCGTGCTGTCTTCATTCAGGGTTTTCGCGGTAATCGTTCCCATCACCGGCGCGCTGTTGGCAGTTGCTGCCAGTGTCCAGCCGATGTCCGCCAGCAGATATTTGGCCAGGCCGGCGTTATCAAGAAACTCAGTGTACTGCGGTTCCATAATTTCATTGGGGGTGGCAGCAGTATCAAAATGGCTGACTGAGGACCCCGGGGTATAGCTTGTGGGGGCGTACATCTGCATGCGGCTATTGTTAACTCCAGCGCTGAAGCCGCCCAGCTGAGCATTGGTTTGGGCACCATCCCAGACCAGATTGCCATTATTAATGGTGGCAGCTGCCCGCTGTGATTGGTTCAGGGTTGTCACCCGGGCACTTTGCGTCGCATCGTAAAGCAGTTTGCTGTAAGGGTCATAAACGTAATTACCATTGACCGTCGCACCAGTGCTGCCGTCAGGGTTCAGCAACGACAGAAAGCCCATACCGTGCATGATTTCATGTAAAACGACCGACAGCAGTGAATTACCATTGCCGGCCGGATCATCAAATCCCAGATACCAACCTGAGCTTTGTAAGCAGCCGGGATTACCAATGCCGCTGTTGAACTGGGCGTTAATTTCGGTCGCTGCCGGGGTTACATCGCTGCCCTGCAGCTGGTTTGCCAGAGCATCGGCATACACCGTCCATTCACTGCCATCGTTAATAAACTCATAGTCGGCAGCACCGGCGCTGCCCAGTGTGGCGCTGTTGGTATCGCAGAAGAGTGGGTCAAAGGAGGAGTTGACGTTAACGGTGACAGCAATGTCGAAGGTTGCGTTAAGAATATCGGCAGCGCGGTTAAACACCGCCAGACGCTGCGCGCCTAAGGTGGTGGCTGTGTTACCGCCGATCGCGCTGACTGCAGTGGTATCGTTAAAGCCTTCGCCGGCACCATCGGCGTTAACAATCTGAATGCCGGCAGCATAGGACTGAGCCGCACCGAACAGTGTCAAAGCAAGAAAAGAGACTTTCAGACAATGCATAACAGACCTCATGGCTTAGCGGGTTCAGTCGTGGCGGGAGCCATCTGGGGTTGTGGGGGTTGCGGGGTCGAAGCTGGCTGATCTGCGATGGGATAAACGATGCGCTCTTCGGTGCGCAGCTGACCGTTCTCATCGATAAAAGCCACAATAACCGTGTGATACTGGCCTTTGGCATCCATGGAGTAGCCGCCAGAGCGATTGGGTGTCAGCAGTAGCTGGCTTTGCGGAATCCGGCGCTGTTCGATATCGGCGGCTAACGCCGGTGGCAGGGAATACTGTCCCTCATCCTGAGGATGGGTATGCAATGGCCCTTTGGCTGTCAGAGTCAGATCCGGCTGGCGGATTGGCAGCGGCGAGGCCGGAGTCGTGTTGTCGGACTGGTTAACATCCGGCGTGGTAATAACGGGCGTCTGAGCAGCTGCTGATTGTTCGGGTTGCCCGGTATGACTACCGGCGACTTCTACCAGAGACTGCCGGCTTATCTGGCTGCCAATAATGACAGCCAGTGTCAGTGCAGAAAACCCCAGCAGTACAGCTACTTTCTTAGCGGATATCGTGTGTTTAACGGACATAACCCAGCCTGAACATCGGTGTGTTTAAAAGGCTAGTGGGTTATGCACAAATAACCACTGCACCGGGTAATGATTAGTTACGCCGTGTACTGTTGATTTTTATATTATTTCTCGCTCAGAGAGTCTTCATGCGGTGCTTCTGTAATCCCTGTTATTGCCGTTTGCTCAGCGCGCGTTTGGTCAGGGCGGTGGCTTCGGCGCTGAGCGGGTCTTCCGGCCAGGGATGTTTCGGATAGCGGCCACGCATGTCTTTACGTACTTCAGCATAGGTGTTACGCCAGAAGTGTGGCAGGTCGCGGGTGACCTGCAGCGGCCGGCGCGCCGGCGACAGCAGGTGAATCAGCAAGGGCAGGCGGCCGTTAAGAACGGCGGGCTGGCCCTCGTAGCCAAACATTTCCTGCAGTTTTACGGCCAGTACCGGCGGTTGATCCTGGGTGTCCTGGCGGTTCGGATCGTTGCTGTACTGCAGTTCAATGCGCGAGCCACTGGCAACCTGCCAGTGCGTCGGCAAGAGCTGTGCGAGCTGTTGCTGCTGTTCCCAGCTGAGCAGACTGAGCAGGGCATCGGCCAGCGCGATTTTGTTAAGGTCACGCAGGTTTCGGGCGTTGTCACAGAACGGCAGCAACCAGTCATCCAGCCGTTGCAGCAGGCCTTGATCGCTGACATCCGGCCACTGATCAGTCTCAGCGCTGTTGTGATTCAGATACTGAGCCGCCAGTGCCATGCGGCTGCGTACGGTGTTGGCGTCATCCTGCCAGGGCAGATCGCTCAGTCCACGCTGCATAAAGTAATCACGCCAGGCCTGTTGCCAGTCGGCGGCAGACAGCGCCGGCAGCGGCTTGCTGTTCAGGATCAGCTGTCCCAGACACTGATGGCGCAGGGCTTTCAGCTGGCCGCTGTCGTTCCATCCAATCTCGGTGCGCTCACTGAACAGTTGTGGGGCGATTTCCTGTAAAGACGCCATGCTGTTGCTGTGCAGCGTTGCCGCCAGACGGATACGATCCGGCTGACCGCCGCTGATATCGGCAAT
>NZ_DDCJ01000162.1:34182-35359 GCF_002335285.1 Thalassolituus sp. UBA2009 | reverse complement strand
GCCAGACAACCAGATGATTCTGCGGCCTTCAGAGCAAAACCCTGCCCCGGATCGATACAAATTATTGGTATTTTAAAACGTCGATCCGGGGCGAATTGTTTTGCGTGCTGCATAATCATTGCAGTTGGCTGGATGAAGCCGGACGCGCCGAAAAGAGAGGATCGGAAGGAGATACTTCTCCTTGCAGGGGGCCAGGGGCTTGCCCCGGAAAGGCGTTTCAGATTGAAAAATAGTAGTCGATGAATACTGTGGTTTGGAGTGACACGATGTCACTCCAGGCTGTGGACAGTAGTGGGCTTAAAGGTATTTCTGCCAGAACATCGCTTTACCCATGGCCGCATCCAGCTCATAGCTGGCATAGCCCAGTGAGCGGTATGCGTTCTGCGCCACCTTATTACCTTCCAGCACTTCCAGCGTCAGCTTGCAGCAGCCGAGTTCGCGGGCGATCTCTTCGGTTTTATTCATAATGCGCTTGGATAGACCACGGCCCTGGAATTTTTCCATTACGGCAACGTCGTGCACATTCAGCAGTGGTTTGCAGGAGAAGGTTGAAAAACCTTCGATGGAAATCACCAGTCCCGCCGGCTCATCATCAATAAAGGCCAGTACCACGTGCACATTCGGGCGCCTGGCCAGCTCAGCCGCCAGATTAGCACGGGTAAAGTCAGACAGTTTTTCACCGCCACCCATAATGCCGTCGGCATAGTGGTTCAGCACCTCGATCATGGCGCTGGCATGAAGGGGATTGTTCAGATCAGCAATAACGATTTGTTCAGATTGTTCAGACACAACAGCAATTCCGGATTTAATAAGATACTCAGCAGTGCCGTACTGTAGGAGTTCCGGTCCGTGGCGTAAAGCATCGCATCCTGTGCTGCGTGGAATGACCGGCAGTGTTGACATTTTATGACGCCAGGGCCTGTTTAATTCGTGTTAACAGGCCCTGAGCCAGCCCCTTTGCCTTGTAATCTCCGCCCTTGATCCCATATAGCTGTTACCACCCGCCATCTTCTGCTGCACAGTCAGCCAACAGACCCGGCGGCCATTCAAGCACTGACCTCACGGAGCTGCCTGTGCCTTTGTTATTAATCTTTATTCTGGTGCCGATGATTGAACTGGCGGTTCTGATCAAAGTTGGCTCCCATATCGGTGTGCTGTGGACGCTGGCGCTTATTTT
>NZ_DDCJ01000162.1:19555-33918 GCF_002335285.1 Thalassolituus sp. UBA2009 | reverse complement strand
GGTCAGCGTCTGCAGGAAGGGCAGTTACCTGCACAGGAACTGGCGGAAGGCTTTTTGCTGGCACTGGCGGGTGCCTTGCTGATTACTCCGGGATTTGTCACCGATGCCATCGGCTTTACCCTGTTATTGCCCGGCGTGCGTGGCCACTTTGCCGGTTCGGTGCTGAAAATGCTCAAACCTCAGATGATGGGGGGCATGGGCGCAGGCCGTGGCCCGCGTGATGTCTATGGCGAAAACGAGCAACCGGACCGTATTCACCCGAATCAGCACCGTCCGACCATTATCGACGGCGAATATCGTCGCGAAGACTGAAATTTTTTAACCGGGGGTGTTGAAAAGGTTGTGTGCCACCCCCAATAAGCGAAACACAACGAAAATACAGTTTGGGGATGAGGGCGAAGCAGGCTCTGTCTGTACCGTCCGACCCCGGTTATCAGCAAACATTGCTTTAAACATTGGAGAAAACCTCAAATGAAAATCCGTCCTTTACACGATCGCGTCGTTGTTCGTCGCAAGGAAGAAGAGCAAACCACCGCTGGCGGTATCCTGCTGCCGGGCGCCGCTGCTGAAAAGCCGAGCCAGGGTGAAGTGCTTGCTGTCGGTACGGGTCGTATTTCCAACAATGGCGAAGTTCAGCCTATGTCTGTGAAAGTTGGCGATACCGTTGTGTTCGGCAAATACTCCGGCTCCAACACCATCAAGATCGATGGTGAAGAGCTGCTGATTCTGAACGAAAGCGAAATTTACGGTGTTCTCGAAGCCTAAGCGTTTCTGCTTCAACCGTTAGTATCGAAACTCACTGAATTTAAAGGAAACAAACATGGCTGCTAAAGAAGTTAAATTTGGCAATGACGCCCGCGTAAAAATGCTGGCTGGCGTTAACGTACTGGCTAACGCGGTAAAAGTAACTCTGGGCCCTAAAGGCCGTAACGTGGTTCTGGAAAAGTCTTTCGGCGCTCCGACCATCACCAAAGACGGTGTATCTGTAGCCAAAGAAATCGAACTGGAAGACAAGTTCGAAAACATGGGCGCGCAGATGGTTAAAGAAGTGGCGTCCCAGGCTAACGATCAGGCCGGTGACGGTACTACTACTGCAACCGTTCTGGCTCAGGCCATTGTTAACGAAGGTCTGAAAGCCGTTGCTGCGGGCATGAACCCGATGGATCTGAAGCGCGGTATCGACAAAGCCACCGCCGCTGTTGTTGAAGCCCTGAAAGAACAGGCTCAGCCTTGCACCGACTCTAAAGCCATTGCTCAGGTTGGTACTATCTCTGCCAACTCTGACGAATCTGTTGGCACCATCATCGCCGAAGCGATGGCCAAAGTAGGTAAAGAAGGCGTTATCACCGTTGAAGAAGGCAAAGGCCTGAACGACGAACTGGAAGTGGTTGAAGGTATGCAGTTCGACCGCGGCTTCCTGTCTCCTTACTTCATCAACAACCAGGAAAAAATGGTTGCTGAACTGGAGCACCCGGTGATCCTGCTGGTCGACAAGAAAATCGACAACCTGCAGGAACTGATCCCGATTCTGGAAAACGTTGCCAAATCCGGCCGTCCGCTGCTGATCGTGGCTGAAGACGTTGAAGGTCAGGCGCTGGCGACTCTGGTTGTGAACAACCTGCGCGGTACCTTCAAAGTCGCTGCGGTTAAAGCGCCTGGCTTCGGCGACCGTCGTAAAGCCATGCTGCAGGACATCGCTGTTCTGACCGGTGCTCAGGTGATTTCTGAAGAAGTGGGTATGTCACTGGAAACCACCACCATCGATATGCTGGGTACTGCCAAGAAAGTTGTGATCAGCAAAGAAAACACCGTGATCGTTGATGGCGCTGGTAACGAAGGCGACGTAAAAGGCCGCGTTGAACAGATCCGTGCAGAGATGGAAGCCTCCACCTCTGACTACGACAAAGAAAAACTGCAGGAACGTGTGGCCAAGCTGGCTGGCGGCGTAGCCGTTATCAAAGTAGGCGCCGGTTCTGAAGTTGAAATGAAAGAGAAAAAAGACCGCGTAGACGACGCTCTGCACGCTACCCGCGCTGCGGTAGAAGAAGGCGTGGTTGCCGGTGGTGGTGTTGCACTGGTTCGCGCCCTGACCAAGGTTGACGTGAAAGGTGACAACGAAGATCAGAACGTCGGTATCGCTCTGGCACTGCGTGCAATGGAAGCTCCGATCCGTCAGATCGCTGCCAACGCCGGTGCAGAAGGTTCCGTTGTGGTTGATAAAGTAAAAGCCGGTTCCGGTGCCTTCGGCTTTAACGCTGCCAGCGGTGAATACGGCGACATGATCGAGATGGGTATTCTGGACCCTGCCAAAGTAACCCGTACTTCTCTGCAGGCTGCTGCTTCTGTTGCTGGTCTGATGATCACCACCGAAGCCATGGTTGCAGAAATTCCGAAAGAAGCGCCAGCAATGCCAGATATGGGTGGCATGGGCGGAATGGGTGGCATGGGCGGCATGATGTGATCTGACGCCTGCCCGGCTGTCTGTAAGAACAGCGCCCACACCAAGGGTACTGCAATAAAAACCGGCCTCATAAGGGCCGGTTTTTTTATGTCTGCAGTTTGCGTTGTTAGTGTGGATAGCATGCTTATTGTTATATGTGATAACAACTTGAAAGATCGGAAAATCAGTGCATGCTGGTCCGGTGATGAACATATCATCAGAGATGTCTGGTGCAGAATCAGCCGGTAATTTCCGGCGGACACATGAGCAGGCACAGAAACCACATGAATGCATTCAGCCACGGGGAGTTTGTTGATGTTTATCCCGCGAAAAACAGAAAGTAACCCGCAATGGACAGATCAGGATGGCATTAAAATTTATACCATTTCGGTTAATGATAATGCTGTTGATCAAAGCCGCTTCAGCGGGCGCTTAAATGCCGTAAAACAATCGAAAGCCCTGCCGTGGGCAGAGACTGCAACATTTACCATTTTTCATGAAGGGGCAGGTTTTCTTTATTTAATTCTCGCCTGGTGGGGGAACGATAATGAATTATTCACGTCGGTTTCCGTGCTGACTGAAGAAGGATGGGTGGAAGATCCGGGCCGATTTTCTTTCTGTGTTTATGATCTTGAGGTGTTCTGGGCAGAAAGAAATATTTATATCGACACACTGTATTGCGCTACCCCAGATATTCAGAAATACCGTGAACAGCGTATGGGGGTTGGGGAGTAAGAATGACTGGTATCGGGTAACAAGAGCCAACGCAGAGGTTGGCTGGATAACGATGTGATACATAAATCTTGTTAGTCCGGCTTATCGCGGTCAGCGACACAGTGCCCGCAGGATGTTAGCCAACTTCTTTACGGCGATTTCCATTTCATGCGGAGCGTGGGCGGCGAACCCCATCAGGAATCCAGGTGTATGCCGGTTCGATGCATGGAGCGCCGTCAGCCCCAACAGGTCAATTCCAGCCCGGCTCGCAGAGTCTATAGCCTCATCTTCGGGGATGTCGCGGATAAACACACAGGGCATCTGCATCCCGCCGGCGGGCACCCGTGGCTCAACGAATTCAGCCAGGTGCTGGCGCACCAACCGCGCCAGTACATCGCGCCGTTCGGCATAGATGGCACGCATGGTACGCATATGCGCACCGAAGTGACCCCCTTCGATAAAGCGCGCCAGCGTGAGCTGCGGAATAGGTGCGCTGTGGCCATCCAGTAGGGTACGGGCTACGGTCATAGGCGCGACCAGCGGTAACGGCAACACCATATAGCCGATGCGCAGGCCGGGGAACAGCGACTTGGTGAAGGTACCGATGTAGATCGTCCGCTCATGCTGATCAAGCCCCTGTACGCAGGCGGTGGGCTTGCCTGCGTAATGGAACTCGCTGTCGTAGTCGTCTTCGATTATCCAGCTCTGATATTGCCTGGCCCACTCAATAACGGCCAGGCGCCGCTCCAGCGTCAGTGTTGTCCCGGTCGGAAACTGATGCGATGGCGTCAGGAATACGGCCTTGGCCGAATCTCCGAATGTTTGTGCCGCATTGTTCAGGTGTTCCACCTGCATACCATTGGCATCAAGTGGCACGGGTACGCATTCCAGACCGGCGGCGTCGAATGCTTTGCGGGCTCCCTGGTATACCGGATCTTCAATGAAAATTCTGTCGCCAGGATCGAGCAATACATTGGCGCACAGCGTCATCGCTTGTTGTGAACTGGTCAGAACCAGAACGCGCTCGGGTGTGGCATGTGCCCCGCGTTCAAGGCTGACGTAATCTGCGATGGCCCGCCGTAATGGTTCCAGCCCTTGCGGATCGCTGTGTGACAAAAGCTGAGTTCCATATTCCTTGAGTACCTGCCGCTCCAGGCGTTCCCAAATCTGGAGGGGAAAGTTACGCGTTTCCGGTACACCCGGAGCAAATGGGCGCGGAGCCAGGAAATCGCGCAAGCCTCCGCCCTGAAACATAGCGCTGCCGCGCTGGCTAAGGCGCAGGGTTTCCTTACGTGTTCCCGGGCGGCGTGCCGGGCTGCGTCTCGGGAGGCGTTTGGCCTGTTCCGATACGAAGCTACCGCTGCCAACGCGGCGCTCAAGGAAACCTTCCGCATGCAACTGGCTATAGGCCGATTCGACGGTATCACGGGAAACGCCCAGCGATTTCGCCAGAGCACGCGAAGCGGGCAGGGGCTTACCTACGGCCAGCGTGCCATCAAGAATCAGTTGCCGGATTCCACGCTGTATTCGCGCATACAGCGGCAAGGCGTTATGCGCAGGGTCGCCAATCCAGGCTTTGACCGATTCCAGCTGGGCATGCTTAAACAATTGGTCTGTATCTCTTTAATAAAATGGTGGGGCTTAGCCATCCATTTTAGGGCTATAAACATGTTTATCAACTTTGCCCATCAGATTGCATTCAGGAGCCTCTTCAGACCATGTCATCCATTCCTTCATCTTTACCCGTCCGTTGGAGCGATCTTACTCATCCCATCGTGGCGGGTCTGATCTCCGTTATCGTTAACTATGGCGGTACGTTTATTCTGGTATTCCAGGCCGCCAAAGTGGCCGGTCTCAGCCCAGAGCTTACGGCGTCATGGGTGTGGTCGATCTCCATCGGCGTAGGCGTGACAGGGATTATTCTGAGCTGGGTTTCCCGCGAACCGATCATCACGGCCTGGTCGACACCAGCGGCCGCATTTCTGGTTACTGCTCTGGCGAGTACACCCTACGCGGAAGCGGTCGGCGCTTATCTGATTTCAGCCGCCGCTTTTGTCGTACTGGGGCTGTCGGGCTGGTTTGAGCGGGTAATTCGCCTGATTCCACCCGGGGTAGCGGCCGGGTTACTGGCTGGCATCTTGCTCCAGTTCGGTATCGGGGCCTTTGGTGGCATGAGCATTGATCCATTATTGGCGGGACTCTTAATCGTTGCCTATGTCGCACTCAAGCGCTTCACCGCACGCTATGCGGTGGTGGGTATTCTGGTGCTGGGGTTGGCTTTCTTGCTTATTCAGGATCGCGTTGACTTATCGGGCCTGAGCCTGAAGCTGGCCGCCCCTGTTTTTACCACGCCCGAATTCTCGCTCAATGCTTTGCTGAGCGTGGCGTTGCCGTTATTCCTGATCACTCTGACCGGGCAATATATGCCGGGCATGCTGGTACTGCGCAGCGACGGCTTCAGAACCAGTGCCAACCCTATTGTGACGATCACCGGATTTGGCTCTCTGCTGATGGCGCCCTTTGGCTCGCATGCTTTCAACGTCGCCGCGATAACGGCGGCTATCTGTACTGGCCGGGAGGCACACGAAAATCCGGATAAACGCTGGATCGCCGGTATTGCTGCTGGTGTGTTCTACATTCTGGTCGGTGTTTTTGGGGTGACACTGGCTGCGGTCTTCATGGCTTTCCCGGCAACCTTTATCACCACCCTGGCGGGTCTGGCTTTGCTGGGCACCATCGGCGGTAGTCTTGCCAGCGCCATGGCTGATGCCAGAACCCGTGAAGCCTCGCTCATCACTTTCCTTGCGGCAGCGGCAAATATCACCTTGCTGGGTATTGGTGGTGCGTTCTGGGGACTGGTGATCGGTCTGGTGGCTTATACGGTGCTTAATGGTCAGTTGCCACAGCGCACACCTGAATCGCTCATATCTCCAATAGCAGGCAGCAGCAAGGCGAACTGATATCAGCCACAACTGACACAGCCGGCAGCCAAACATTATGGTCAGTAACAGCCGCTGGTTGGCAATGAAATGCAGACCGATGAGGGAGTGGCGCGCATTTCCCGATTACTGTCCTCAAGCGCCGTGCTCAGTACGGCAACGGGGAGGACAGTCGCGCCGGTGGCATCAGTGACGTGAGTCAGATAGCCGCATAGCAGAGCAACTGCAGATTGAGCAGTTGTCGCTGTCCTGCGCTATTAAAAAGCTGCAGGGCGCGGCTGATTCGTGCCGGGAAACGCATCAATTCAGCCTGATTAATAGCGCTTCAAATGCCGTTAAATCGGTGTACTTTTCCGCCTCTGCTGCCTGATGTGTCAGGAATATTCCGCCGCTCAGGGCGATACCGCCTTCGATCATCAGATTGTCGTGCAAATCAAATTGCTCGATGCTTAATCCATCACGATCGTGCAGTTCAGAGCCGTCATATTCTCCCTGACCAAATAATGCAAAGGTACGCTCGGCAAACAATGCCGGATCATTGCTGTAGTCATGAATTATTTTTCCAAGGCCACGTGCCAGTCCCAGCTCATACACCGTACCAGCATCAGCGCTGGCTCCGCGGAACGGCGTCAGGTTGGCAATCACCAGATCGGCACGGCGAATCAGTTGTTCGTTTGCCGCACTGATGGCAAAGCCCAGTTCGCGGGCGCTGCCACTTTGCTGTAATTCCCCATCAAGTGGAAATAAACCGCGGAACCCATAGTGTTCACACAGGGCTTTTTTACGCGCGCCAAGTTCACTGGCAGCCGGGCAGAAGACTTCCGGGCCGGCAAGGTAAATGGTTCTCGGCATCCCGATGTCTCCATAAAGGTAAATAAGAAAGCCCCGTTGGCATGGCGGCACTATAACAAAGACGAATAACAAAGACGGTTCCGCAGGGCAGTTGAGATTCAAATAATAATAAATCTCATTAACTATTGATGTGATAGCTAAAATACCTCAGAATCAAATGCTAATCGTTATCATTACCTGATCTGACCCTGTTTACTGTGTGTCGGCAGGCTCCGGGTTCTGTTCTGTAGCAGGAGTGTTCCATGCTGATGTTTATTGCGCTTACTCTCACCGGCTGTGTGCTGTTGTATCTGTCGCATAGCAACCAACAGTGGCTGCAACGGCCTTTATCCATACGCCCCTGGCGCTGGCTTGGTGTAGCCGCGGTACTTAGCGGACTGCTGTTTTCCGCCAGTTATCTGCCGGTTAACAGCGCATTGTTTGCCTGGCTGGTAATTATGATGCTCTGCATTGGCCTGCTGCCATTTGCTGCCTTGCTTAAACCCCCGGTGGAGGATTCCGTCAGTGAGCGCTGAATCACTATCGGCAGGTAGACAGAAGGCCCCACGCCTGCAACCTGATTGGTGGCGTAAAACCCTGGCGGCGGTTCTGCTCGGTTTTCCGCTGGCGCTGGTGATCACTGGTCTGTTTGCCTGGGCTGGTCCGGGCGGCATCGCAGCTACCGATAAAGTGCAATTTAATATGTGGCTGCTGACCTTGTTATGGCTGCTGGTCCTGAGTCTGGTGTACCTGTTCCGCAGTGGTAATCAGGCATTGTTGTGGCTCGGCGGTGCGAATCTGCTGTTGTGGCCGTTATTTTTGATCGTGCGGGGAGTAATGGCCGGATGAAAGTCAGCAGCGATATTCTGCGGGTTTATAAAGCGCTGCATACCTGGGTGGGTATTGGTACCGGCTTATTATTATTTATCGGCTTTTTTGCCGGCGCGCTGACCATGTTCAAACAGCCGCTTGACCGTTGGTCGGCACCTCCGGCGCAGCAGCTGGCGATGGTGAAAAGCAATGAGCTGGATATGCTGGTCAGCGGAGTCATGCAGCAATTCCCGGATGCCCGCCAACAGCTGGTGGTGCATCTTGAATCGGCAGAGCATATTTCTGCTCCGGTTGAGTGGCAATCGCAGGACGAAGATGGCGGTCATGGCCCGGATCTGGACGGCGAGTACTGGCATGCAACGCTGAATGCGGCCGGTGAAGTACAGGCTGAAAGTATCCGGCCTTCTATGCTGGGTGATCTGATTGATTTATTGCACCAGACCGCGGGTATTCCCGGTACTGTCGGGCATGAATATCTGGGCGTACAGATTCTTGGGCTGGCCGGCATTCTGTATTTTCTGGCGCTGGTTTCCGGGCTGATTATTCTGCTGCCGACTCTGGTAAAAGATTTTTTCCTGATCCGGCGCGGCAAAAACCGCAAACGTTTCTGGCTGGATGCGCATAATGTAATCGGCATAACCAGTTTACCTTTCCATCTGATTATTGCGTTTACTGTTGTTGTTTTTGCTTTTCACGATTCATTTTATGGCAGCCTGAAGGCGGTTGTTTATCAGGACACTCCGATGTTCGGGGCGCCTCCGGCTGCAGGAGAACGACCACAGGCCAGAAGCGTTGATCAGCTGTTACCGCCGACAGAACTGATCCGGCGGATCGAACAGGCAGCACCGGATTTTAAAGTGACCGAACTGGTGTATATGCAGGTCGAAAGCCCAAGGCCAATAGTGCGTGCCGGTATTTATAATCCGCAATATCTGGTGCGCGGTCCGCTGACGGGTTATGTCGGTATAAACCCCTACAACGGTGAGCTGACCATGACGGGTATGCTGCCGGGCAAGAGTAATGTCTGGAGCGATATCGTTGTGACATTTTTCGCGCTGCATTTTGGCAGTTTTGCTGGCGAGTGGGTGCGCTGGGTGTATTTTCTGCTGGGATTAAGCGGAGCGTTCTTGTTTTATTCCGGCAATTTATTATGGATAGAAAGCCGGCGTAAAAAACAGAAACGGGGCCAGCCATTACCGCAACAGGCACGTAATACCCGCCTGATGGCAGCGCTGACCATTGGTGTTTCGCTGGGCTCCGTCGCCGGAATCGGGTTTGCTATTGCCGCCGGGAAATGGGGGCATGTTGCGGCTGTTGCCGACATTAACAGCCTTTACCTGCAGGTTTATTATCTGGTGTTCCTGTTGGCCCTGACATTTGCGTTTATGCGTGGCGGTGCCCGTGCGGCGGTACCGTTATTATGGTTGTGTGCGCTGGCCTGCGCGTTGATCCCGGTAACTTCGGCTCTGGCGGTTCTTATGCCATCTACCGGACTCTGGTTTTATAACAGTGCGGCTACGCTGGCGGTCGATTTTACGGCATTGTTGCTGGCACTGGCCTTTATCTTTGCGGCTTACCGCACACAGCGGGGCTTGCAGCGTGCCAACGCCGATACCGTATGGCATATCGAGGAAACCGGCCATAAGGCTGAGCCTGCCGGTATCGGAGCAGGTTCTTGATTACTGACAGACGGTACATATAAAAAAACGGACGCGTCAGCGTCCGTTTTTATGTCTGGCTGTCAGTGAGCACTTTTATTTAAAACGCGCAGACCAGTGCTGAATTGTCGGGCCGCTAAAAAAGGCAATCAGCGCCGCCGCTGGCCAGGCCAGTAGCCAGGCATTAAACCAGCGCAGAAAAAATTCGTCGGTAAATCCCAGATTAAGAAAGGTAATCCAGCAGGTCATCAGCACCGATAAGACAAAA
The DNA here is from genome assembly GCF_002335285.1 of Thalassolituus sp. UBA2009. Classification (NCBI taxonomy): domain Bacteria; kingdom Pseudomonadati; phylum Pseudomonadota; class Gammaproteobacteria; order Oceanospirillales; family Oceanospirillaceae; genus Thalassolituus; species Thalassolituus sp. UBA2009. Next base: position 24,237 of record NZ_DDCJ01000162.1, on the reverse strand, counting down.
GACATCATCAGCGTAAATGCAATGCGCTGTTTCATGGTCACAGCCTCGCGGAATAATGGATTGAACAGAAAGAAAGCGGCGCAGACTACGCCTGGCGGGGGAGCAGAAAAAGTCGTTGCGCCGGAACAGAATATTCCGGCGCAGACAACAGCGGTTACCGCAGTTATTTCAACAGGGTCAGATATTGTGGTTCAACATCGGCAGCCAGATAAGCCAGACCCAGTTTGTTCAGGTAATCCATGCGGTCACACTTGAACGGATCAATCTCGGCCAGTGCTTTGCCGTTGTTTTCGTACAGCTCGCGCAGCCAGGCTACATACAGGTTACCCGGCTCCATCACCAGTGCTGCACCACCGGCATCGGTAGTCACCTGTGCCTGCAGTGTTTCCGGCAGGTTTACTGCAAAGATAACGGCTTCTTCGTTGCCCTGCAGGTAAAGATTACGGGTGTGGGTTTTCTGGCTGGCCCAGAAATACGCCAGTTCTTTACTCTGGGTTAAAAACACCGGGTCTTTATGTTCGCTGGTGGTGTGACCAATAGTGCTCAGGGTTTTCAGCTGACGCGCCATAATTTCAGCGTCGCCGGAGCCTTTCAGGCCATCGCTCTGAATCGCAGCAACCAGACCGGAGGCGGTGCCGTGATACCAGATGCCGGACGTGGCAATACCATCGTCAGAAAGCAGCTGGGCAAGATCCTGAAACTGAGTTGGGGTGGTAAATTCTTTCATGTTCTGGATTCCGGACTAAGGGCCGGCACGGCAGGCCCTGATCAATGATCGTGTAAAGGCGGCCATTGTAGCAGGAGTCCGGCACTTTGTCTGAGCCGGCCAGCGTCCGGAGGGCTCCAGTCTGTTGTGTTAGGCCTGTTTAATTAGTGTTAACAGGCCCTAAGCGTATCAGTTTTTTCCGGGCGGCCATTGGGCAAAACCGTCAATCCCTTCCCAGTTAAGCCAGGGCTTGTCGTGTTCCTGCCAGATATGCGCCTGTGGCCGCGCACCCGGGTCTTCATCAAGGGTGGCAACACGCACAATCACCAGCGGCATCGCCGGACGTTCGGCCATTAAATGGCTGCCGCAGCGTGAGCAGAACCAGCGGTTTTTACCCGGTGATGATTCATAGCAGCTGAGCTTGTCTTCACCGCTCAGCCAGCGGAAGTGTTCACGTTTAACACCGGCGGTGGGTACAAAGGCTGCGCCCTGAGCCTTACGGCAGGTATCACAATGGCAATGCATAATGGGCATGGCCAGTTCGTCCATTTCGTAGCTGACCGTGCCACACAGGCAACTTCCTTTCATAACGCGGTTCCTTCTGTTTTTTTCAGACCTGGGGGTTATTTCTTCAGGCGCGGGATTTATTTCTTCAGACGCGAATAAACCAGTAAGTAGCCTACCGAACACAGCAGCGAGGCAGCCGTTCCCCAGTGCAGGCCAAGCAGCGGATACAGGTAACTGACTGCCAGCGCATAAACCACTAATGCGCCGATGCCATCGGGGTAATGTTTGATGGTGGCGTTAAGCACGCCGGCACCATAGCTGATATGCAGAATCAGCATCAGCGGGAAAAAGCTCACCGGAAAAGCCGCCAGCAGACCAGCACGGGTCGGGCCAAGCAGATCTGCGAGGCCGGTAATCAGCAGTATCGATGCGGTGGCAATACTGGCGCGGAACAGCAGGGTCGCGGCCTTACCGGATAATAATTCGGCCAGCCTATTGGCCGGTGGCTGGCTGCGGTCAATCTGTTGCTCCGTAATATCTTTAAACAGCGTGCGGAATAAAAAGATGGCAGCCACCACCACCGCCAGACTCAGCCAGCGGTTGGCTGGTAATTGCTGCAGTATCACGCTGGCAGAAAAAAAACAGGCAAAGCCACTGAGTACCGCCAGCGGCAACCAGACTAAACCTGGTTTGCGCTTAATCACCTGCCAGTAACCAAAGGCCAGACAAATGGCGGAGGTCAGGCCCGACAGGGTAAATATGGCACTGTCAGCGGCAAACTGCGGTCCCTGCTGCCAGCCGAAAAAATACAGCGCAATGGCCGTGCCCAGAGGAAATCCGGCCAGTAATCCGGCGTGGCGCGGGCTCATACGTTCGGCCACTTTGGCCAACAGCACAACGGTTAAGAAGGTAACCAGAATTTTGGCGAGTAACAGCACAATAACCTCACGATGCCAGAGCGGGCGGTGAAACAACGCGGACACCGGTACCCGGTGTTTAAAATGCAGTTTAACAACAATGCCGGACAGGGCGAATGAGTAGTTTTACCGCCGTATATTCTGTGGCAGAGTCATGGCACAGGGATAAACAATAATTCATCAGGGAAATATCGTGAAAGATTATATCTATCTCGCCATTATTGCCGCCCTTGGTTCTGCGCTGGTTTATCAGGTGTTTAACCCACCGGAATGTCCTTTGCAGCAGGAGCTCAGCGCGATACAGGATGAGCTGCGTAACTGCCGCAGTGAGCAGGATGGTCTGAAGACGGCCAATGCCTTACTGAATAACCAGCGTACTCAGGCTGAAGCACAGCGTGATGCGGCAAAGCTGCAGGCCGATCAGGCTGAGGGCAAAGTCGAAGGTCTGAATCACACCATCACTCAGCGTACCCATGAGCTGAACGAACAGATCGAAGCCTTTAACCGCTTAAAGGCTGGGCGTGATCAGCTGCTGGTGATTAATCAGCGTATTAATGACCGTCTGAGTTTACTCAAAGCGCTTAAGCAGCAGGGGTCAGAACGCAGTCAGCAGCAGCTGGATGAATTACTGGCCGAAGATATTGATGGTTTTCTGGTATGGGAGGGCAGCCAATGAAACTGGGCCAGAGTCTGTTTATTGCGGCGTTGCCGTTTTTCCTGCCGGGGTGCGTGATGCTGACCAGTACGCACAATCAGTTAATGGCCGCAGAAGAGTACCGGGTGAATGACCTGAAACATCAGTTGCAGCAGGTCAGCACTGAACGTGATCAGTTAAAGCTGGATCAGCAGAGCAGTGCCAGCCAGCTGCAGGAATGCAGCTCGGCATTGAGTGTATGCAACCGGGAGCGTGCCGCGTTGCAGACCCAGCTGGCAGAGTGCAATGCCCGGCCGACTGCTCCTGTGACCGTAGCAGATTGCAATATCACCAATGTTCGCTTTGAAGTGCTGGAAGAAAACAAACCACCGCAATGGCTGCGCGACTTTCACGTGCCGGACATCCGTGTTCAGCCACAGAAAGACGGCATCAATGCGCAGGGTGAAACACTGTATTACCTGTCGGCTGCTCAGCTGCAGGAACTGAACAACGGCATTAAATTATTAATCCGTGCCAGTCGCGGCTGGCCGATCTGGTATCGCGAAGTACTGGAGCGCCCACAGCGGCAAATGCCCGCAGCGGAATAAATCGTTAATGGGCTGATATCAGCAAGCCCTGAGCTATTAAAGCCGCCTGCCGGGCGGCTTTTTTATTGCCCTGCACCTGAGCGCAGACAATCGCCCCTTCTTTTAACAGACACAAATCATCCGCCAGTTTTTTTGCTTTTCTGCTATCCAGCCATTGCCCCAGGTGTTTGCTCAGCATGCTGACAAGGCGGGTTTTATGTTGCGCACAGTGCTGATGAACCGGATGGGCAGGGTCGGTAAATTCGGCGGCGCTGTGCATAAAAAAACAACCGCGGAATTCCTGTAACTCGGCCACACGGTTATGAAACCAGTCATCCAGAGCGGCAAACCAGTGCTGCACCGTATCTTCTGTGCTGCTGGCGCTGCGGATACGTTGTTCAAGCCAGTTAAAAAATACCTCATCGCGATAGGCCAGCACTGCCAGTACCAGTTCATCTTTACTGGCGAAGTGGTGGTACAGGGTTTTTTTTGCAATACCGGCTTCCTGCAGAATCTGATTAATGCCAACACCATGAATGCTGTCACGGTAAAACAAAGCAAAGGCCGTCTGTATCAGCTGTTGCTGCTTGGCGGGTACAGCATTGACTGCTGATGGTGTCGGTGATGAATCGGTCATGGTAAGGCTCCGCTGATATGCCGATATTGACAAAGGTATACCGATTTGTCTACCTTATGTTTGAAGTAGACCGATCGGTCTATTTTGTTTGACTTTAACGCTACAGCCGTTATCACAGGAGACACTATGCTTCATCTTTTACGCCACCCATCCATAACCTCGCTCAGGGCAGCTTTACTGGCCGGCGCCGGGGCAATGCTCTGTATCAGCAGCCTGGCATTACTGCAGCACTGGCAGCACAGCCTGCTGATCATGGCGCCTTTTGGTGCCACCATGGTGATTCTGTTTGCCTTGCCCGACAGCCCGCTGGCACAGCCGCGCAATATTATCGGTGGCCATCTGCTGACAACTCTGATCGGCTTGCTGATGCTGCATTATGCAGAGGTCAGCCCGCTGACACTGGGGCTGGCGACCGGGCTTGGAGTCAGCCTGATGGTGCTGACCAATACTCTGCATCCGCCGGCCGGCGCGAATCCATTGCTGGTTATGCTGACGGTTCCTGAATGGGATTTTTTACTGACTCCGGTGCTTAGCGGAGCCGTGCTGATTGTACTGTTCGGAGTGATCTACCACCGTATGATCAACCGTCGTGCGTATCCGTTGCGCTGGTTTTAACCTTTTTATCTGCGATGGCGGTCGGGGCATTGCGGCCGCTATAATCCGCCGATGACTGATTTCAATACTTCCCCCGAAA